>CAMDOP010000195.1 GCA_945903675.1 Crenothrix polyspora | reverse complement strand
AGTTTGATTATTTAACCGAGCAAGATCGACGTATTTGTTCGCATATTCAGGTTGAAAAAGAAGCCTCTTACTACGGCTATTCCAGCAAAGAATATTATGCTCTGCCCAGTAGTGCAATTATAGAAGTAGCAGGACATCCCCATGTATATTGGCTTAATCAAGAAGCTACTTCGCTTCCAGTCGATATTGTGTTGGCAGAACCTCAATTACTCGTTAAAGAACAAGAAGAAAATTTACATATTTCATTATTGCCACCTATAGGCTCACAGCACATCATCGCTCAAAAAACCGCTAGCCATGGTTTAATTGTATACGTCATCAATGATGCACATAGACAAGTCGCCACTATTTTAGGAAAGAATGGTTTAACAGTACCCGCCACTGCTCGTCAACAAGTCATCGATTCAATATCTTCAATCGCTTCAATGTTAACGGTACAGTCTGATATTGGAGGAACGTCTAATCATGCTGAAACCGTAGAGGCAGACAGTCGACTTCATATACATTTGCAACCCGTGGGACAAGGCATACAAATAGAAGTATTTGTCCAGCCCTTTAGTGAAGGTGGTCCACTTTATAAGCCAAGTGTCGGAGGAACAACCGTATTGGCTGAAATTGATGGCAAACAATTGCAAACCACACGTGATTTTGATTTGGAAGCTGCTTATTTAAAACAAGTTTTCAATGAGTGTCCTGAGTTATACGCGGTTAAAGACGCTAAATGGTTATTGGATGATGCTGAATCGGCCTTGGAGGCTTTGCTACATTTACAAGAATTAGGTGAGTTTGCAGTTTTGGAATGGCCTAAAGGTAAAAAAATTCGTCTAAGCCGTGAGGCTGGTTTATCACAAGTACAATTTTCGGTGCGCAAAGAAAAAGATTGGTTTAGCGTCGAAGGCTCGGTACAAATTGATGATCAGCAAGTGCTGGATATGCAGCAATTAATGAACCTGTTAAGTGGCTCATCAGGTCGTTTTCTAAAGCTAGATGATGGTCAGATCATTACCTTAACGCAAGAATTACGTCAGCGTTTGGATGATTTAGCGGGTCTAGGCGATGTACATAAAGACAAAGTACGTTTTCATCCATTAGCGGCACAAGCCTTGGATGAAATTACCACAGGCATGAGTATTACCGCCAGTAAGCCTTGGCAAGATCAATTAGTTCGCCTTAATGAAATGGGCGATTTAAACCCACAACCACCGTCAACTTTACAAGGTGAATTGCGTGATTATCAACGCGAAGGCTTTCAGTGGATGATGCGCTTAGCTCACTGGGGCGCAGGTGCTTGTTTAGCGGACGATATGGGCTTAGGTAAAACAGTACAGGCTTTAGCTTTGATTTTGTCGCGTGCACCACAAGGGCCGTCGCTGATTTTAGCACCGACCTCCGTATGTATTAATTGGCTGGAAGAATGCCAGCGATTTGCACCGACCTTAAATGCCTATCAATTTGGACTTGGTGATAGGCAAGAGATGCTAGACAATGCAGGTCCTTTTGATTTAATTGTCTGTAGTTATGGATTGTTGCAAACCGAAGGTGAGCGCTTGGCGCAAAAGACTTGGCATACCTTGGTGGCAGATGAAGCTCAGGCCATTAAAAATGCACTAACAAAACGTTCTAAAGCCGCTATGGCCTTGCAGGCAGATTTTAAATTGATTACCACCGGCACGCCTATAGAAAATCATTTAGGTGAGTTGTGGAATTTATTTAACTTTATTAATCCCGGCTTATTGGGTTCATTACAAAAATTCAATGAACGTTATGCGCAGGCGATAGAAAATCAAAAAGATCAGGACGTACAGCATCGATTACGAAAATTATTACGCCCATTTATTTTAAGGCGCTTAAAGAATGATGTGCTGACCGAATTGCCCTCACGTACTGAAGTCACTTTACATATCGAATTAAGTGCAGAAGAACGTACGCTATATGAAGCTTTGCGTCGTAATGCCATGCAAACGATGCTAAGTAACACCGAACAAGCAGGACACAAACAACTGAAAGTATTGGCAGAAATTATGAAGCTGCGCCGTGCGTGTTGTCATCCTCGTTTAGTGATGGACGAAAGTACATTGAGTAGCTCTAAGCTGCTAGCTTTTGAAGAGTTGGTCGATGAATTATTGGACAATCGTCATAAAGCCTTAGTATTTAGTCAATTTGTCGGGCACTTAACACTCATTCGTCAATTGTTAGATAAAAAAGGCATTCCTTATCATTACCTAGATGGCTCAACCTCTATTCCAAATAGGAAAAAAGCCGTTAACTTATTTCAAGCAGGTGAAGGTGATTTGTTTTTAATTAGCTTGAAAGCAGGCGGTACCGGCTTAAATCTAACAGCTGCCGATTATGTGATACACATGGACCCTTGGTGGAATCCTGCGGTAGAAGATCAAGCTTCTGATAGAGCGCATCGTATGGGTCAAAAGCGCCCTGTGACCATTTATCGCTTAGTTGCAAAAGATACCATAGAAGACAAAATTGTCGAGCTACATAAGCATAAACGCGATTTAGCCAATAGCTTATTAGAAGGTGGCGAAGTCAGTGGAAAAATGTCTGTTGAAGATATGATGGCCTTGATTAAGGATATTGATTAAGGCAGCGCATGAACATTTGTGGTCGGGTTACGCTATCGCTAACCCGACCACAAAAGCTCTTTCAAGCCTAAATAGCTTTAAAACCAATATCGGTACGGTAATAAACACCCTCCCAATGTAGGCTGTTGGCTAGTTTATAGGCATTGGTTTGAGCAGTTTTAATATCTAGCCCTAATGCGCACGCCGATAACACGCGACCTCCTGCAGTCACTATGTTGTCACCGACCTTTTTTGTACCTGCATGAAATACTTTGCACTCAGCTAGCTCGTGTTCGGGTAAGCCAGAAATAATCGCGCCTTGTTGATAGCTGTCAGGATAACCGCCAGCCGCCAAGACTACTGCTAAGGCGGCTCGTTCATCCCATTCGCTATGGGCTTTATCTAACTCACCAGCCAAAGCAGCTTCACAGAGTTCGACTAGGTCACTTTTCATACGCATCATGATGGGCTGAGTTTCAGGGTCACCAAAACGGCAGTTATATTCCAATACTTTAATAGTGCCATCAGGACTAATCATTAAGCCCGCATAAAGAAAGCCGGTGTATGGTAGACCATCGTCAGCCATGCCTTTTAAAGTAGGTGCGATGACATCACGCATGACGCGCTCATGAATCTCAGCGGTGACAACCGGCGCTGGTGAATAAGCACCCATGCCGCCAGTGTTTGGTCCTAAATCATTGTTATCACGGGCTTTGTGATCTTGTGAGGTGGCCATAGCCAGTGCATTTTTGCCGTCAGCAATAACAATGAAGCTGGCTTCTTCGCCGACTAAAAATTCTTCGATAACCACTCGATTGCCAGCACTACCAAAGACATTGCCTGAGAGCATATCGATGACCGCATCTATCGCCTCTTGCTCACTTTGGGCAACAATCACACCTTTGCCGGCAGCTAAACCGTCGGCTTTAACAACAATAGGCGCACCTTGTTGTTTAATATAAGCGATGGCAAGTTCGGTATCGGTAAAGCTTTGATAAGCCGCTGTCGGAATGTGGTGGCGTATCATGAAATCTTTGCAAAAAGATTTAGATCCTTCAAGTTGTGCAGCGAGCGCGCTGGGGCCAAAGCATTTTAGGCCAGCGGCTTGAAAACTATCAACGATACCTAAGACCAAAGGAATTTCTGGACCGATAATGGTTAAATCAATCTGTTCATTTTGGGCAAAAGCCAGCAGCCCAGAAATGTCATCGACAGCCAGTGCGATGTTTTCAACACCTGCTTCTAAGGCTGTACCTGGATTGCCTGGGGCTACAAAGACTTGCGTAACTTTAGGGGATTGTTTAGCTTTCCAAGCGAGGGCGTGTTCACGACCACCGCTACCGACGATGAGGATTTTCATAAGGGATAGTCTCAGCAAGATGGCGTAACAGAGTGTTACGCCGTGTTTAAATTAATGTCCTGATGTTACGCAGTCATTCTGCGGCTTACAAAACAAATAATGTGGTCGCTATCGCGACGGTTTTTTTTATCGGGTTATCGCACCCGAGGGCGAGATACTTTCTTTTGTTCCGCCAAAAGAAAGTATCCAAAGAAAAGGCGGCTCGATTGCCGCTGGATCCTGTGCTCCTCGGTTTTGTCGGGGGTCGATAGAGAGCGCATCCTGCCCTCCTACCGACGCGCGGCATCCATGCCGCACCCCTTCGGGCTAATCCCAACAAAACCTGCGGTGCTCGGCGCGGCAAACGAGAGCAAAACGACGATACTGCATAACATCAATTAATGTCGAAAATGGCGCATGCCGGTGAAGACCATGGCAATATTGTGTTCGTTTGCCGCAGCTATCACTTCGTTATCACGCATAGAGCCACCTGGTTGAATAATGGCGGTAATGCCGGCTTCTGCCGCTGCATCTATGCCATCTCTAAAGGGGAAGAACGCATCAGACGCTAAGGCTGAGCCAGGGACTACCAAGCCTTCATCGGCAGCTTTTATGCCGGCAATTTTAGCAGAGTAAACTCGACTCATCTGTCCTGCGCCTACACCAATCGTCTGGCCATCTTTGCAATAAACAATAGCATTAGATTTAACAAATTTAGCGACTTTCCAGGCGAATAATAGATCAGCTAATTCTTGGGTGCTGGGTATGCGTTGACTCACAACTTTAAGATCGTCTAGCGTTATTTCTCCGAAATCTTTGTCTTGGACTAAAAGACCACCCGCGACGCGTTTGAAATCAAAAGAGGGCGTATTAACGCTTTCCCATAAGCCACAAGCCAATACTCGAATGTTTTGTTTTGTAGCTAGCACGGCTAATGCAGTCGGCGTTATGGTAGGTGCAATTATCACTTCAACAAATTGGCGGCTGATAATTTCGACCGCCGTTTGTTCATCGAGTTCTTGATTAAAGGCGATAATGCCGCCAAAGGCTGAGGTTGGATCTGTCGCATAGGCTTTATCATAAGCGCCTAACAGACTATCAGCCTGAGCTACACCGCATGGATTAGCATGCTTAACGATTACGCAAGTGGCTTTGTCCTTAAAGGTTTTTACACATTCCAGCGCGGCATCAGCATCAACAATATTGTTGTAGGATAATTCTTTACCCTGATGCTGATGAGCTGCAGCAATCGTGCCAGCGCTAGGCTCTTTTTCTCTATAAAAAGCAGCACTTTGATGAGGATTTTCGCCATAACGCAGCGCTTGATTATGATAAAACTGTAAATTTAAGGTTTCAGGAAACGCCACGTCATTTAACTTGCCTAGATAAGTTGCAATCGCGGTGTCATAACGGGCGGTATGCTCAAAGCTTTTTAGAGCCAGATTAAAACGGGTCTTTGCAGAAAGGTTGTTATCAGTCTGTTTTAGTTCAGCTAAAATACTAGCATAATCATAAGGATTAACAATGATGGCAACATCCGCATGATTTTTAGCAGCGGCGCGTATCATGGTCGGTCCACCTATATCGATATTTTCTATAGCGGTTTCAAAATCACAATCGGGTTTAGCGATAGTTTGTTCAAACGGATAGAGATTGACCACAACCATATCAATCGGCTTAATAGCATTTGCAGCCATTACGGCGTCATCTATGCCTCTACGACCTAAAATGCCGCCATGCACTTTAGGATGTAAGGTTTTAACACGACCATCCATCATTTCTGGAAAGCCAGTGTAATCTGAAACTTCAGTGACGGGTATGTGATGTTCCAGCAGCGTTTTAGCCGTGCCACCCGTAGACAAAAGTTCAATGCCTAGTTGATGTAATTCTCGGCAAAAATCGACGACACCGGCTTTATCAGAAACGCTGATCAGTGCGCGAGTAATTAGTTTGTTCATGTAGACCTTTTATATATGGATGGGGAGTAAGATACGAATATGTATGCCAAATCGTAGTGCAATTAAGAGATGCCGTATTGATCGAGCTTCTTTCTTAATGTACTGCGGCTTAAACCTAAGGCTTTGGCTGCTTTAGTTTGATTATAGCCTGAATGTTCCAATGCGGTTTCTAGCAAAGGTTTCTCAACTTCACTAATGACCATGGCGTGTAATCCGACAGCATCATGACCGCTCAGTTGCGAAAGATAAAGTTCGACGGTTTGTTTTACATATAAAGACAGTGGTAAAAGTAGGGCCTT
>CAMDOP010000194.1 GCA_945903675.1 Crenothrix polyspora | reverse complement strand
CCTCGGTTTTGTCGGGGGGTCGATAGAGAGGGCTTCCTGCCCTCCTAACGACGCGCGGCATCCATGCCGCGCCCCTTCGGGCTAATCCCGACAAAACCTGCGGTGCTCGGCGCGGCAAACGAGAGTAAATCGCCGTTACTTTTTAACGTAAGTAATCAGATAAAAAAACGGGAGCTAAAGCTCCCGTCTTTTTATCTTGGTAAACCTTATAAGCTAGTAGTGATAAGCTGTTTCGCCGTGTTCAGAAATATCCAATCCTGCACGTTCAGCTTCTTCAGTCACTCTAAGTCCGATCAAACTATCAACTAACTTGAAGGCGATGAAAGAGACCGCACCCGACCAAATGATACAAACGCCCACCGCCCAACACTGACTAATCAATTGAGTCGACATACTGTATTCGGCAACACCGTTAGTCACATAATCCCAAACACCCGTACCGCCTAAAGCAGGACTTGCCACGACTGCCGTACCCAATGCGCCGACAATGCCGCCTATGCCGTGAATACCAAAAGCATCTAGAGAATCATCATAACCCAACTTACTTTTTAAGCTAGTCACCGCCCAAAAACAGACGACACCCACTACGAGACCTAAAACAATAGAACCCATAGGACCGGCCCAACCACAGGCTGGCGTAATAGCTACCAAGCCAGCTATAGAACCTGATGCACCACCCAACATACTCGGTTTACCACGTATAAGCCATTCTGCACCTGTCCAAGCCAAGGTTGCCGCAGCACTCGCCAATAAGGTATTCACAAACACTAAAGTAGCAAGGCCGTTCGCTTCAAGATTAGAGCCCACGTTAAAACCGAACCAGCCCACCCATAATAATGAGGCACCGATCATAGTCATAGTCACACTGTGTGGCGCTAATGATTCTTTTTTAAAGCCCACTCGTTTGCCTATCACTAAACAACCAACTAAACCCGCAATACCCGCGTTAATATGTACCACGGTACCACCAGCAAAATCTAATGCTCCTTTTTGGAACAAGAAGCCTGCCGTTGCCAAGGCTTTTTCACCTGCGCTAGCATCCGTATAAGCATCTGGACCTGCCCAATACCAAACCATATGCGCCATAGGCAGATAGGCGAACGTAAACCAAAGCACTATAAAAAATAAGATAGCTGAAAACTTAACGCGTTCAGCAAAAGCACCGATGATCAAAGCGGGTGTAATACACGCAAAGGTCAATTGAAAGGCGACGTAAATATACTCGGGTATATACACACCTTTACTGAAACTTGCAGCCAAGGAATCGGGCGTGATGCCTAATAAAAACAACTTACTAAAGCCGCCGACAAAAGCATTACCTTCGGTAAAGGCAATACTATAACCATAAAGCGCCCATAAGATGGCCATCAGTGAAAAAATCACGAACACTTGCATCAATATGGAGAGCATATTTTTGGCACGTACCATACCACCATAAAATAATGCCAAACCAGGTATAGACATAAGTATAACTAAGATCGTGGCCATCATCATCCAAGCGGTATCGCCCTTTTGTGCAACCGGTGCGACAACAGCGACCGCATCATCCGCAAAAGTAAGTCCTGCAAAACTGGAGATAGCAATCAGAGTAAAAATTTTTAAAATATAGTTCATAAGTCCCCCTTATTTATTAAAGTGCTTCATCGCCGGTTTCACCGGTACGAATACGAACAACTTGCTCTAAATTGCTTACAAAGATCTTACCATCCCCAATTTTCCCAGTATTAGCGACACGCGTTATAGCTTCTAAGGCCTGACTAAGTAATTGATCAGCTACTGCCACTTCAATTTTAACTTTAGGTAAAAAATCAACCACATACTCTGCTCCACGATAGAGTTCAGTATGCCCCTTTTGGCGACCAAAACCTTTAACTTCAGTTACGGTTACCCCTGAAACACCTAAGCCTGAAAGTGCTTCACGGACATCATCCAATTTAAACGGCTTAACTATTGCTGTTATCAGTTTCATTTCTTCCTCTCTCATTTTAAAAGTAACGATTCATAATGATTAAAGCAGAGACTGTGCCAAGTTTTATTTATCAACACGACTACTTACATAATAAATACCTGACATCATGATCTACAAGCTGTTATTAATGACGAAGACTCGGCAAATTAAGGAAACAACTATTAGTCATTAAGCTATGTTTGATGTTGTTATCTATAAAAAGCACATAATTGGTGCGTTATGTTTTTCTATGCTTACTTATGGTGCGATTAATTAACCGTAGCAAGGCTGCAAAAACTTGGAGGGAGTGCAATAGCTTCAACTCAGCCTTGTAAAACAGCTGAAGCTGTTTTACTCAAAATACAAAAATGGCTAACTTAATGCTCGTGACGCTTCGTGTGAAAACGGTCGGATTGAATGGACAGTTATGTAGGGTGGATAAGCAACGCGCATCAACCGTTGATGCCGGATGCGCGCTGCTTATCCGGCCTACATGTCACTGCGTAACTCGGATTAATCTTCGATCTCTAGCTCATTAATTTTACGAGTGAGAGTATTTCTACCATAACCTAATAAAATGGCAGCTTCATGACGCTTGCCTCGAGTAAACTCTAGGGCGGCTTTAATTAAAATCTTTTCAACAGTATTTATAGCCTGCTTGGCAACGTCTATCTTTAGTACATTACTATCCTGTGTACTTAATAATTGTCTATCTATATGCTTTCTAAATAACGACTCCCAATCCGTTGCTGCCGCAACGTGTTCTGTCGAGGCATTCAATAATTCTGGTGGCAAATCATGTAAATAAACTTCCCGACCAGAGGCCATTACGGTTATCCAGCGACAACTATTTTCTAATTGCCTAACGTTGCCAGGCCATTCTAAGCTACTTAAAAAAGCTTCTGCCTCTGGCCGTAAAACCTTTATTTCTTCACCCAGTTCAATTGCGGCTTGATTTAAAAAATGGCGCAACAACAAGGGTATATCTTGTTTACGTTCACGTAGGGCAGGAAGATGTATACGAATGACATTTAAACGATGAAATAAATCTTCCCGAAAACGGCCTTGCTCGACTAAGGTTTCCAAATCTTGATGGGTTGCCGCAATAATGCGCACATCGACTTTAACGGCTTGATGGGCACCGACTGGATAGAACTCTCCATCAGCTAACACTCTTAATAGGCGGGTTTGTAATTCTGTGGGCATATCGCCTATTTCATCAAGAAATAAAGTGCCACCATTAGCTTGCTCAAAACGCCCAGCTCTTCTTAATACTGCGCCCGTAAAAGCACCTTTCTCATGCCCAAACAGCTCTGATTCCATAAGGTCTTTAGGAATAGCGGCCATATTTAAAGCTATAAAAGGCTTTTTCGTTCTAGGACTATGTCTATGCAAGGCTTTAGCGACTAATTCCTTACCCGCTCCTGATTCACCATTAATAAGTACGGTAATATGAGAACGCGCCAATCGTCCTATTGCACGAAAAACTTCTTGCATCGCCGGCGCTTCACCAATAATTTCAGGCGTAGCTTCGACATTAACGGCTATGGTATTTTGGCTGTCTTCTTGTTGCTGTCGACCATGTAAACTTGCGCGTTGCGCCAGATTAACCACTTCTTTAATATCAAAGGGTTTAGGTAAATATTCAAAGGCCCCACCATGAAAGGCTGATACAGCACTTTCTAAATCGGAATGCGCTGTCATCACAATAACAGGCAACATTGGGTAACTCATCTGTATCTTACTCAATAACTCCAAGCCATCCATACCTGGCATACGAATATCGGTAATCAAGGCATCAGGCAGATCATCATTTAAAGCAACAATTAAGTCTTTACCACTGGAAAAACTTCGAGTAATAATGCCTGCTTTTTGTAATGCCTTTTCGACGACCCAACGTATAGACTTATCATCATCAACTATCCAAACGGTTTCGGATTTAATCATTACTGAGCCTCCATCGGTAAATAAATTGAAAATACGGTATTGCCCGGCACACTATTACATTCAATTAAACCGTTATGTTGATTAATCAGTGATTGTGCAATCGATAAGCCTAAGCCTGTACCATCAGCTCGGCCAGTAATCATGGGGTAAAATATTTGACTCATCATACTAGCGTCTATGCCCGGCCCGTTATCGATGATATCGCATTTGACAGCCAACTTATAACGCTTACGACCCACATTCATGTGCCGATGGATACGCGTCTTAAAAATAAGTTCTCCCTTACCCTCCATGGCCTGCATGGCATTTCTGGCAATATTTAAAATCGCTTGAATAAGCTGATCTTTATCGGCATATATATCTGGAATACTGGGGTCATAATCATTAGTTATCGTTAAGGAACTGCTAGATTCTGCAAGCACTAAGTGCCTAACACGCTCTAATACCTCATGAATATTAATAGTCTTTTTATTGGGTAATTTATTAGGCCCTAACATTTTATCCATCAGTGCCTGTAATCGATCGGATTCGGCTATGATAATTTGCGTATATTCTTTAAGCTCTGGATCTTCTAATTCTAAATCTAGTAACTGTGCTGCACCACGCAAGCCACCGAGAGGGTTTTTAATTTCATGAGCTAATCCCCTTACTAGTAAACGCGCCGTATTATGCTGCGTTAATAATTGCTCTTCTTTAGAAATACGTAAATGATTATCGACTTGCTGTAGTTCTAGCAATATTTCATGCACTTGCTCGTCAACCACTAAAGGTGTCGCACTAAAATTAATCGTCGCATTGTGAGTTACTCGTCCCACAGTAAGGGCTCTATCAACTAAGGGTTCGGCCATAGCTAAAGATTGCTTTAAATTAATCAGTAAAGCCGAGTCGGAAAATTTGAATAACTCATCTGCACTATGCCCCACCAAATGCTGGGCACTATCTGCCAACAGAATTTCCCCTGAAGTATTGATATAGGTCAGTATTAAGTCGCGATCAAATAATAAAATGGCGCAATTAAGATTATCCAGTATGCGTTTATACATAGTTTGTTGTTATCAGTCCGTTTTAAGGTAAGTAAGCTTTATATTTTATGTAAGCAAATTACAGACCATCCTTATAGAAACTGACGATGCTTAAAGAAAGGGCCTGATTAACTAAATTCTGTCCATAAAAAACGCCCCATAATGAGGCGTTCTTTCAAGAACGGGCTATATAGACCTAACAACAGACTTAAGCTTTAGGCAAAGTAACGCCTGTTTGCCCTTGATACTTGCCCCCACGATCTTTATAGGACGTTTCGCAAACTTCATCACCGCCAAAAAAGAGCATTTGTGCAACACCTTCATTGGCATAAATCTTTGCCGGTAATGTCGTAGTATTAGAAAACTCTAAGGTAACATGACCTTCCCATTCAGGTTCTAAAGGCGTCACATTTACGATAATCCCACATCTGGCATAAGTAGACTTTCCTAAGCAAATAGTCAGTACGTCTCTCGGAATTTTAAAGAACTCGACTGTACGTGCTAAAGCAAACGAATTCGGTGGAATAATGCAGACATCCGATTTAACATCAACAAAGCTATTAGAATCAAAGTTTTTAGGATCAACAATGGCAGAGTTAATATTAGTGAAAATCTTGAATTCATCAGAGCAGCGTACGTCATAGCCGTAACTGGACGTGCCATAAGAAATGACTCGACCTTGCTCAGAATCTCTGACTTGACCACTTTCAAATGGCACTATCATGCCGTGTTGTTCTGCCATACGGCGTATCCATTTATCTGACTTTATGCTCATGAAATACTATTTATCCAGTGTGTTAAAACGTCCAATTTTTACATAGACATCAATCAGGTACAAGCTGAAACACTAAAGTTAAATTAGTAAATGATGTTACGTAGCCATTCAACGATTTTAAAAAACAAATAATGAGGTCGCTATCGCGACAACTTTTTAATCGGGTATTCGCACCCGAAGGCGAGATACTTTCTTGTGCTCCGCCAAAAGAAAGTATCCAAAGAAAAGGCGGCTCGGTTGCCGCTGCTTCCTGCGCGCCTCGTTTTTGTCGAGGGTCGGTAGAGAGGGCTTCCTGGCCCTCCTACCGACGCGCGGCATCCATGCCGCGCCCCTTCGGGCTAGTCCCGACAAAACCTGCGGTGCTCGGCGCGGCAAACGAGAGCAAAATGACGTTACTGCGCAACATCAATTAAGTATCTTGCACGACGATAGTAGGAAATCGCGTGCTAAAGTCCTTGGTTTTTAATGCCAACTTGGCAGCTGTCTTACGGGCAATATCTTT
>CAMDOP010000193.1 GCA_945903675.1 Crenothrix polyspora | reverse complement strand
CAATCTGGTATCTTTGTATCTTGGTTAGCTGTTTATAGCCTTTCATAAGCGTCCTCGTCTTTGGTCGGATTGAAAAAGCCCTGAACTATATCAGCTAACCACTTTCTTTCCTGTTAAAAATGAATTGCACTTATTAGTTGAATCTAAGTAAGTTTACTTATAAAACAACTCATACAAACACTATTCTACCCAATGTTGAAATCACTTTAGTTTAAATAGACTGAGTTCCCAAACTAATACCAACCCACAAAATTATTGACATGGCAACAGCGAACAATCACCAATAAATAAACTTGAGTTATACCTCTATTCAAAGACAAGAGCATAGCGGGTTATTAAGCTCAGTCTTTGCTTTTAGGTTCAAGCAGTAAGCATATAAATTATCTACAAGCCTGTTTTACCTGACTTTTAGGTCAATTAAGTCATATATAATTTTATTTAAACAGCGTTAATCAATAACGCATAACTCAAGTATGTCATAAATCTGTAACAAATCCTAAGTAACTTCGTAGGTTAATACTTTAATAAAATTCAACTGGAAGCTTATTCGGTTTAAACCATTAGATTCAGATGGCAATAGCTACCAAGTAAAGCCTTATTGGTTTTGTAGCGTTTGAATCTCTGATAATAAAGATCGACCATTATTTAAAATGTTATGTCGCTAACAATATTAGTATTTAATAGTTTTAATTTACCTAATAAATTTTGTATATCAACCTATAAATAAAGAAATCAATCAAATGACTATTAAACAAATCTCTAAGATCATCAGTTTGACATTTGCCCTTAATATTTTAGTTTTTATCGGCTCAGTCAGTTGGTCGTTACAGCACTTAAATACTTCTTTTTCTACCGTTGAGTTCTATGGTCAACAAAAAGACAAACTCTTTACCGAAGTCAGTCAACCTATTTTAGGTTATTTGCTTAATGGAGACGCGACCATTCTTGGCAGAGTAGAGCAAGCACTGACTGGAGTTAAAACTGACGTTGAAGCTCGTGAAAATCTATCTGAATCCTTAAAAGCGCCGTTCTTATCTCTCATTAATGACTTACAAGAAAAAACGTTAGTAGATCTAATGAACGCGGGTAAATTGGCTGACCCACAAGCTCTGTTGATCAATAATGAAAAGCAACTGTCTGCACATTTGCAAAAATTATTAGCCTACGTTAAAGAAGCGCAAAAAGCTGCAGAACCCAAAAGACAACAATATTTTAAAGTGGTCGGCGAAGCGCAAGCCTCTCTTATAAACGTAGCAAGAGCTAGACAAAGCTTTTTCAGTTCGCGCACCCAAATGTCTACCGACAATATTACTAGGCCATTAGAAGAGTTAACCAAGGCTGCTGAGGACATAAAAAAATTACCTTTACTGGGCATCATGAAACCAGCAAAAGTCTCTGAGGTCATGTCTTTTGGTGCAGAACCTGAAAAAGTCGCTCCCGAAGATAAAGCCACTGAATCACTCAACGAAATCCCTTTTTTGGCACGTCATTATAGTCAAGACTTAGAAAATGCTATCGGTGTTGCACAAAGTAAAATAAAAGTCAGAGAAAACGTCAATGCGCAAATACAAAGCTTGCAAGAGCAATTATTGATCATAGAAACACAACTGACCAAGGAATATGAATTCTACGAAAAACTGACCTTTATTATCACCGGCGTCAGTATGTTATTAATCACTTTACAGATAGTCGTTAGTATCGGTGGTAGCCGTAAGCTGTTAGGCAGAATATCTAAATTGGAAGACACGATGTCGGATATTTCACATACCAGTGATTTATCCTTGCGTGCTGATGCTTCCAAAAAAGATGAGATTGGCAGCATGGCTGAATCTTTCAATCTCATGGTAGAAAAACTAGGCACCAGTTCAGAAATCGTCAAACAAAAAATTAATGATATACAAACCATGTTGAAAAACATGCCCCAAGGTTTGTTGAGCTTTGATAGCGCAAACAAAATCAGCCCAGAGTATTCGGCCTATTTGGAAAGAATCCTTGAGACCAAGGACATTGCCGGTCAAGACTTAATGAAACTCATGTTTGTGAACACTAATTTAGGTGCCGATACCATTGCACAAATTAGTGCTATCTCTGAAGCCTGCATAGGTGAAGACGCGATGAACTTTGAATTTAACGAACAATTGTTGGTACATGAAATTGAAAAACTCATGCCTAGTGGCAACAAGAAAATTCTTGATTTACGTTGGGCGCCGGTTGTAAATGATGATGATGTTGTTTCACAAATCCTACTCTGCGTCAGAGATGTGACTGAGCTACGTAAATTAACCGCTCAATCTCTAGAACAAAAATATGAACTAGAGATCATTGGTGAAATTTTAGGCGTTACTGAAGATAAATTTGACCAATTCATGTCCTCTTCTATCGCTTATAAATTAGAAATTGAAAACATTATTCGTGATAATCCCAATGGTGGTATAGATGCTATTAACGCCATGTTTAGAAATATGCATACCATTAAAGGTAATGCTAGAACTTATGGCTTAAAGAATTTAACGGATAAAGTTCACATCACTGAATCGGTTTATGACGAGCTACGAAAACCTAATTCCGACATAACCTGGGATCAATCTAGCCTATTAGAAGATCTGGCTAATGTGCGTGAGATGATTGAGCGTTACGCCCAAACTAATGAAATGAAGCTCGGTAGAAAAAAACAAGGCCATAAAAACTCTATCCAAAATCTTTTGATGGTTGATTATCAACAAATCCTTGATGCCATGCACTTGCTCGAACAAACCGATCATTCCAACATACATGATTTAATCACTTCAAAAAACAAAATCCATAAAACTTTAAAAGCTTTAGGAACAGAAAGTCTCAATAAAACCTTCGCTACCCTTATTGAATCGTTACCGACCATCGCTAAAAATTTAGAAATAGTAACTCCTGACGTCATCATTCACGACACTAAGCTGCACTTAAAAGTAGCTCATATCGGTGTCATTAATGACATCTTTACGCACTTATTTAGAAATAGTTTAGATCATGGCATAGAAATACCAGAGCTACGTTTAGCTAAAAACAAGCCTGCTCAGGGCCGTATTGACATTTCTTTAGACTATGAAGCTGACTATATCAAACTAGCTATAAAAGATGATGGCGCTGGACTATCACTCAATAAAATTCGTGAAAAAGCCTTAACTAATGGTCTGATCAGAGCCGATGAAGTGCTAACTGATGAAGAAACGGCCGCCATGATTTTCATGCCAGGCTTTACCACTGCCGACATATTAACTGACATTTCAGGCCGAGGTGTGGGCATGGATGCCGTAGACGGTTTTGCCAGAAAAGAAGGTGGTTTCGTTAAGATAACATTTACGGATGATAAAGAAGGTAGTGAGCAACGTAACATTGAAACCGCTGTTTATCTACCGGCTAATTACGCTGTAAATATTGATGAAACCCTACTTTCTGCGGCATAAGATTCTAATAGTTATAAGCTAATGTTTAGGCTAAATAATAGAAATGAATCGTCAAGACTCAATGTACATTAATTACCTTACTTGCAAGATATGATCTGATATCTAATGTTTTTTAACGCAGATACTTGAAAAATAATCAGTGTCATTACAGACAACAGAACGAGAGCTAAGACTTTGAATTTTTTTACTAAATACAAACAGCGCAATGTCAAATCAGAACTGGCTGTAATAACAGTACAAGTCAATGACCTCGAACCTGCTCTGCAAGCAAACATAGACCTTATAAATAACACTACGTTAAGCTCAGAAAGTTTAGCGCAAGCACATAATAAGCCTTTAGAAACCGAGATTAATAGCGACAACAAACAGCAAGATTTAACGGATAGTAACGACGTTTTACAGCAAAAAATAGTAGGTCTCGAACAACTAGAGCAAGAAAATTTGGAACTCGTCCAGCAACTTAAAAGATCGTCAGTCGCTCAGCTGCAAGAACTTGATGCGCTTAAAGCAGAAGCAATGGTCAAGCAATCTACTTTTGAGCAAGAACTGGACGAAAAAGACGCTCAATTGGAAATTTTCAAAGAACAAATAGCACAACTCAAGGCTGAAAAAGACGAACTTTTAAATGATAGTTATCAGGCACAACAACACCATAATGCAGAATTTGAAGCACTGAAAAAAGCGATTCTAAGTAGGCGTGGTGAATTTAAAGACAAAGTTAATGGTCTTTCTAATGAAATAGCAGAGATGACTAAGTTTGCCGATATCTTTGAACGATGGCATGAGGATATGAATTCTCTGATGATTCAAAATACCGCCATGCATGAGCAAAATGACAGATTTAGCGGTATCGTAAGAACTATTGTCATTTTATCGGTCAATGCTGCCATTGAGGCAGCCAGAGCAGGTGAAAATGGACGAGGCTTTGCAGTCGTAGCGCATGAAATTAGACATCTTGCCAATGTTTCAGAAGAACTGGCAAGAGACTACAGTAAGAATTTATACAAAAACGATCTCATCACGACAGCGACTTTTCAGGATATCCAAGCAGGTGGAAAAATGATCACCTCTGCTTTAATTGGCATTCATGTCACCAGTAAAAATTTAAAAAACAGCCAATTAGCCCCGTTAAGTAATTTATGATCAGCGAACAAGCACAAAGCAGTTTTAATCATATTTTTAAATCGGCAGTGATGTCTAATTTTTCTGATTATTATAACGATAGCTGTGAAATAGAGCCTATCACTGACCCTAAAGAAATTACTGAAGCGGAATTTTCTGTACTAACCATTACTACCTCTAGTTTTCGATTCTTAACCTTGCTACATTTTGACAGCAACGAATCGACTACAAAATATTTTTCTAACAATGCAATAGAAGATGATGAGCACACTAATAGCAATGTGTTTATTGATGGCATTTTAGAGTTTTGTAATTTGACCTGTGGTGCTATGAATCGTAATTTAAACGCGCATTTTAGTTATTCAGGCATGTCTACTCCCTATGTACTCACTAGACCCTGTTTAGACTTTGTATATGACCTTGAGTCTGGCTATATCAAACATTTTCGGATTACTATCAATCTGAACTTAGTGCTACATGCAACACTGTATATTTGTAATTATGACGATGTCGATTTTGCTGTGGACACCTCCAAGGCAGATGAAAGCACCGGTGAGCTAGAATTATTTCAATAATAAATTTCATTCAATAATATTAAAGAAAGGGAAGTAAACATGAGTAGCGATACAAATTTAGTCAGTAAAGTTTTGATATTGGATAACGCTGTAGAGCATTTTGACCAGATTAAACAGTTTTGTGATGAAAATGGTCTTATTGGCCTTAGAATTCATTCTAATAATGTACTAAGAACATTGAATTCTTATGTAGATTTAGGTGGAATTCTTATGGCCGAGGATTATGCAGGAACCTTGGAAAAAACCATAGAGTTAGCAAGCTCTATTCGTGCAACCAGACCAGAACTTCCGATTATTTTACGTAGAAACGCCGCCACTTTCGCTGAAGCATTACCTGAAAATTCAGCTAGATGTTTTGTTGCTACCTATACTATTGATGACTTATCACCATTGCATAAATTTATTGAAGATTACATATTTAGTGTGGTCTACCCTAATGCCTTGATCCGAGGTATTACTGAAATCTCAGTACAGTCTTTACAAAGCCAATTTAAAGCACAAATAGTCACGGCCAATGCCCCCTACATCGTTAGGGATCGCATTATCTTTGGTGAAGTTTTTAGCTTAATTCCATTGGAAAGTAATTGGTGCCGTGGTTATATGATGCTACAAACTGAAGAGTCTATTTTAGATAGCTTGGTGGTCAGTGATGTAGGCATACAATATTCTCAGACGCCTTTCAGAGAATTAAATAATTTATTAGGCGAAGTGACTAATCTGATTTGGGGAGCTTTCAAGAATCGTTTTATTAACGAAGATATTGACCGCGCTAATCGCTCAGTCACGCAAGTTCCTTTGGTTATTAATCATCAAAACAAATATATATCCTTTGGTTCTGAAAACCCACAACTGTGCTTCAAATATACGCTACTGGATGAAGCAACAGGTTTATTTTGCTCTATATATCAATGGTTCATTTTTAACTTAGATTTTACCCCAGAGCTCTTTGAAGAAATACAAACAACAGTAGATGACCTGATCGATTCAGGTGAATTGGAATTATTTTAATAACATAAGTACGGAGAATTAATAAATGGCTAAGATTTTAGTTGTAGATGACTCAAGCACTGTAAGAGATCAAGTGGGTGAGTTTTTAACAGAAAATGGTTTGGATTTTATTACTGCTGTTGATGGCAAAGATGGGATTATCAAATTACAAGGC
>CAMDOP010000192.1 GCA_945903675.1 Crenothrix polyspora | reverse complement strand
AACTCGACAGAGGCTTCTTCTTCAAGCTTTTCAGATATAGATGTTTGATCTTTCTCAATGCCGTATCGACTATAGAAACTGATCGCAATCAGGGGTAACATCAATAATGCCGCAATTGCATGATGAGCAACTGATATCCATAATGGCATATTCAACTTAACACCCGCTATACCCAGCCCTATTTGCGCAAACATCAGCACGCCCAACCATAAACCCGCTTTTTTTACAGGCTTTCTAGAGTTTATAGCTGTTGCACTGAACATTAGCAAACTGAACAGAATAAAGCACAATAACGCACTAACTCTATGTAGCCAATTTGCAGCCACTTGTGCATCGAATGAAATAACACCCGTATATCCAGTGAATAATCCATTCAGTAGATTTAAGGCGCTTTGATAATCAGCTTTAGGCCACCACGATCCATTGCATTGCGGAAAAGTACTGCAAGCTAATGCGGCATGATTGGCACTAACCCAAACCCCCGACACTATCTCTAGCAATAACATTAGCAGCGACAGTTGAGCAAATAAGCCAAGTCCGTTACGCTGTTTACTGAGAGTTCCCTTATTTATTGGATTACTACGCAAATAGAGCCCGAAGAACAGCCCTAAAACCAACATGCTCAATAATACCTGCAAGGTGATGACTATAGGCATACCGCTTATGACTACTGCCAAAACACCTAAAGTAGACTGTAAGCTTATAAGCACAATTATCGCAATTGATGTGTATATTGAGGCTGCTTTAGGTGGAGGTTGTCGCCATGCAAACAAACACAATAGCAAAGCCACTATGCCTGATGTAACCGACAGGCCAACATGAACATTAGCTTTAATTAATGAAGCAATCTGCAGTTCTGCACCTGATAAACGAGCATATGAACCGAGGAGTATAATTATTAGCGTTAAAACAACGCCAAATACTGTTAATTTTCTAAACATATGTATACCACTAACCAATTTGTGAAATTTTGAGTAAATGCATAAGATCATCTTTTACTTTGTAAGTATTAAATCCTGAATCATATTGCATCATTAAATTACCCAGAGGATCCATTAAAAATAACATGCCATTCGATATTGGATTTCCCAGCCTGATCTCAGTAAATTTCTTAACTAATTCAACACTAGGTTTCACTCTAATTAAATCGGAACTAAGAGAAAACTCTTTGTCGTCACCGCCAATTAATCTTTCTACTAACGGCTCATCTAGCTTATTTTCTTCACGCAATAAGCTCAAAAAAAGAGCCTCGTCGACTGGATTTTTAGTGCGATGTAGTCTCGATAACAGCGTATCTTTCAACCACCATTGATTTGTCTGTTCGACAGACGGGGTTTTAAAAATTATAACAATACGGCGAGTGCGAGGTAATTCCTTATTTAACATCAGTCTTAATTGCTTACTTTTAAGCAGCGCATCAAGACAAACTTCATTACAACCCATATCTGGAATGACATTGACTATCAACCAATGACCTGCAAGTTCGCTTATATTTTTAGATGAAAAAGAATCATAACCATTAAAATCAGCGCGTTCAGTAGTCACTGGAGGAATGATGAGCTGTCCACTATTAGTCGTACCCTTTACTAAACTTGGGTACTTCTCTAGTCCCCAAGCTATTAAAAATGGAATAATGGTCAAACCAAAAATAGCCAAAATCATTAATTGATTTTTCTTTTGTTGTTTATTTATCATGTTTTTTATAGCTATACCAAATAAATAGTATTGTGAGCGTTAATGCCAGTGCAAACCATTGTATAGCATAAGCGATGTGTTGTTCAGGCAACATGACAGTCGTTGTAAGCCATTCCCTTTTAAAACCTGCTTGTTGATCTTGATCCAGCTCTATTTGAAAGTGCATTAAAGGGTAAGATAATTTCTTTACTAAAACATCAACATCAACCACTTGCAAGACAGATGGCCAACTATTAGTGGGTATTTCAGCGCCTGGTAATTTTATCCCTACACTAGGAAAATTATTTATTCGACCGCTAACAACCGTAAGTTCATCCTTGATATCGATATCAGGCAATATTGCTCTATCAGGATTTAAAGGAACCCAACCCCGATTAACCAATACACCAGTTGTTTCTCCTTGCAGAATAAAAGGCGTTAAAACTAAATACCCCACCTTCCCAGCGCTAAATTGATTATCTATTAAGAATTGATGCGCTGTATCATAATGTCCTGTCGCCTGTGTTTTTTTATATCTAAGTTTAGAGGCATCAATATCTATAATCTTAGTTAAGGATATAATTTCAGCTGAAGCTGAACCTAACGCCTGCTGCTCCAGAAACGACCTTTTTTCTTCTGAACGACTTAATTGCCAAGTTCCCAATATGCACAACAGCACAAATAGCGTCAAATAAGCTAAAACAGGAGCTTTCTCAAATCTCATCGCAGTCACTTTGTCATTTAGCATACATAATTCAACTTAGCTATTGGCACAAACTCATTATTAAACGAG
The DNA here is from genome assembly GCA_945903675.1 of Crenothrix polyspora. Taxonomy (GTDB): domain Bacteria; phylum Pseudomonadota; class Gammaproteobacteria; order Methylococcales; family Methylomonadaceae; genus Methylobacter_C. Next base: position 3,860 of record CAMDOP010000192.1, on the reverse strand, counting down.
AATAGAAACCATCTTGCCACCCACCCTAACTCTATCATGATTATTAAAAGCCTCATCATCATTGCCTTTATTCTGATACTTATCAGCCTCGGTTCTGCCTTGTATCACCTCGTTAATCGAAAAGCCGGAGATCAATCCCAAAAAACCCTGAGAGACCTGACCTTTCGTATTGGACTTTCTATGCTGTTATTTATTTTTCTTTTTATCGCCGTCGCTACGGGTATTTTTGAACCACATGGCTTAGGTGAAGGTATGCAGATGCATAAACCCGTTCAAACTGAGCGGCTTAAATAAAAGACATCCCTACACTTACCCTTAGTTTGCCAGCCGCCACTCGCTAGCCCAATCATCGTGACAAAAAAAAAGCGCGGACTGTTAAGTCCGCGCTTTTTTTGACTAAGTCACTTACATCAAATATACAAATATAAATAAACCCAACCAAACCACGTCAACAAAATGCCAATACCAAGCAGCCGCTTCAAAAGCGAAATGATTTTCAGGTTTAAAGTGGCCTTTAGCACTACGAAATAACACTACGCTCAAAATAATAGCACCAACGCAAACATGGAAGCCATGAAAGCCAGTGAGCATAAAGAACGTAGAGCCATAGATACCTGACCCCAAGGTCAAGCCCATTTCTGTATAGGCTTCATGATATTCGATAGCCTGAAAGGTAACGAATAAAAATCCTAATAAAACCGTTGCAGCCAAACCTTTAATCAACTGATCTCTATTATTAGCCAATAGACCATGATGTGCCCAAGTACAAGTCACACCACTTGTTAACAGCAGCAAGGTATTTAAAAAGGGTAAGCCCCAAGCGCCCATAGGCTCATAATGCCCACCGACATTACCCGGACCATTAGTAGGCCAAGTCGCTTGATAAGCAGAATGTAATATCTCTTTGGTTGCGCCTTCGCCCAACCAAGGCACAGACAAATTACGTGTGTACCATAAGGTGCCAAAGAACACCGCGAAAAAGATGATTTCCGAAAAGATAAACCACATCATGCCCATACGATAGGAAATACCTACGCCATGGTTATACATACCGGATTCACTTTCTTTGGCTTGCAAGGTAAACCAACCTACTAACATGACGATAAAAATAAGCAAGCCTATCACCATCATAGTAGGTCCAATAGATGAACCATTTAAATAATTTGCAAAACCCGCCAGCATAGTCATTAAACCTGCCGTACCAATAACCGGCCAGGTTGCTTTATGTGGAATGTAATAAGCAGTATTTGTAGACATCAGCGTCCCCTTTATTTATTGACTGATTTTTCAGTATTATCAAAAAATGTGTATGACAAGGTAATCGTTTTATAACTTGCCGGTAAATCTGGATTAATAACAAAGCGCATCGGCATTATCTTAATTTCTTTCGGTTGAAACGTTTGTTCTGAAAAACAAAAACACTGCGTCTTTTCAAAATAACTGCTCGTTAAAGCCGGCGAAAAACTAGCAATCGCTCTAGAAACCATGACTTTATTCGCCTTATTTTCAGCATAAAAATTAACGGTATGATATTCACCCGGATGAACTTTTATTTGCTTGACTTCAGGATGGAACTCCATAGGCGTAGATTCATTCAAGGTAGTGATAAATTCTACGGTGATTTCTCTAGCCATATCGACTTTATAAGTCGCTTCTGAGACTTGCTTGATATCATCAGGCCTATCACGTTCTATCCATTTCCATTCACATAAGACATCGTAAATAGGCACCAAGGCATAACCGAAACCAAACATAGCCACAGCAACGAGTACCAATATACGAACTAGCTTAGTATGTTTTTTACTAAGCTCATCAGTCATTGTGAAACCGCTTGTGCTACCGCGAATAAATAAACGATTAACGCAACAGCTACTAAAACAACGGCCGTTAATAAATTTTTATTTTTTATTGTCATGATATTAGTGACTACCTAGCCTAACAATAGACTAGGTATATTCCCATTATTTAGTGAGTATCTAAAACATGCTCAGTGGGCACAGCGGCGGGCGGTGTCGACCAAGTATGATAAGGAACAGGACTCGGTAAAGTCCATTCCAAGCCGTGCTTAGCCGCATCTTCCCATACTTCATCCGTTACTTTTTCGCCTGTGCCACCTTTAATGGTGTCATAAACGATGTATAAGAATAATAACTGACTGGCACCAAAAATAAAGCCACCGATACTTGAAATCATATTCCAATCAGCAAACTGGATGGCATAATCAGGTATACGACGTGGCATACCGGCTAAGCCTAAAAAGTGCTGAGGGAAAAACAAGATATTGACCGAGATAGCAGACAACCAAAAATGTAATTGACCAATTTTTTCATTGTACATATGGCCGGTCCATTTAGGCAGCCAAAAGTAACCGGCCGCCATCAAGATAAAAATAGACGCAGGCACTAAGGTGTAATGAAAATGAGCCACAATAAAATAAGTATCATGATACTGAAAATCTGACGGCGCAATAGCCATCATCAAGCCAGTAAAACCACCCATAGTAAATAACACCACAAAAGCGATAGAAAACAGCATCGGTGTTTCAAAGGTCATTGCCCCTTTCCACATGGTCGCTGTCCAGTTGAATACTTTAACGCCGGTAGGCACAGCAATAATCATAGTGGCGTACATGAAGTACAACTCACCCGCTATAGGCATACCCACCGTAAACATGTGATGCGCCCAAACGATAAAGGAAAGAAAGGCAATAGAAGCAGTCGCCCACACCATAGAGGCATAACCAAATAAAGGCTTACGCGCAAACACAGGAATAATGGTTGATGCCACACCAAAGGTAGGCAAAATCATGATATAGACTTCTGGATGACCAAAGAACCAAAAGATATGCTCATAAAGCACAGGATCACCACCACCAGCGGCATTAAAGAAACTGGTATGGAAAAACTTATCGGTCAGCAACATGGTTACTGCGCCAGCAAAGACAGGCATCACAGCAATTAATAAAAAGGCTGTAATCAACCAAGTCCAAACAAACAACGGCATATCCATGAGTCTCATGGCTGGCGCACGCATGTTTAGAATGGTCGCGATAATATTAATCGCCCCCATAATGGAGGAAATACCTAATAAATGTACTGAGAAAATAGCGAAGGGTAAGGCCTTACCGACAGTAATAGGTTGCAAAACTAAAGGTGGATATAAAGTCCAACCGCCATTAGGTGCGCCGCCTTCCATAAATAAGGTACTGGCTAGCAATAACACACCCGCCACCAACATCCAAAAACTCATATTGTTCATGCGAGGCAAAGCCATATCGGCCGCACCTATCATCAAAGGAATTTGCCAGTTGGCCAAGCCCACGAAGGCTGGCATCACCGCTCCAAATACCATGACTAAGGCATGCATAGTGGTCATTGAATTAAAGAAAGCAGGATCTACAAATTGCAAACCTGGCTCAAATAATTCGGCGCGGATAACCATAGCCATAGAGCCACCCACAAAGAACATCGCCAAAGCAAACAATAAATACAGGGTACCTATATCTTTGTGATTAGTGGTAATTATCCATCTTAACAGGCCTTTAGCGGGGCCATGATCGTGATCGTCATGATGATGATCGTCATGATCATCGTGTTCGGCTACAGCTGCTGACATAATTTATACCTCAAGAATAATTAATAGTGTTGGGCGATAACGAGAACAGACTTATTCATCGTCATCATCGGGAAGCGCAGTTTGCTTCGGCTGTAATTCGTCGCCCACGCTATTGCCCAAATTATTGCGCACATAGGTCATTAGCTCTGCAAATTCTTTACCATTCAATTTATCAAATTTCGGCATTTTTGAAGTACCAGCACGTAAGAAGCCATCTAAAGACTCCCATTTTCCAGTGGCAATAG
>CAMDOP010000191.1 GCA_945903675.1 Crenothrix polyspora | reverse complement strand
ACCGTGACCCTCGACACGAGAGACTGGATCAACAACGATACGTTTTAGATTTTCAGGGTTTTTAGCGGTTTCTAAATGGTTGTACATAATAGTGATGACTCCTTAGAGGAGCAGCAAGACTGCTCAATCGATACCGGAAAATAGTTAGCTAGGACTGGAAAATAATAATAGTGGTAAAGCTAGAGTAACTTTTTAAGTCTGGAATTGATGCGATAAACGTCTAATTTGTTAGTTGATTCTACGCAGGTATTCATAATAATCAATAGTTGTTAAGAGCTCATTTAAAGAAGTTTGTAGTAATTTCTTATGTTACGCAGCCATTAAGTGGCTTATAAAAAACGAATAATGAGGTCGCTATCGCGACGGTTGTTTTAATCGGGTATTCGCACCCGAGGGCGAGATACTTTCTTTTGCTCCGCCAAAAGAAAGTATCCAAAGAAAAGGCGGCTCGATTGCCGCTGCTTCCTGCGCTTCTCGGTTTTGTCGGGGGGCGGTAGAGAGGGCTTCCTGCCCTCCTACCGCCGCGCGGCATCCATGCCGCGCCCCTTCGGGCTAATCTCACCAAAACCTGCGGTGCTCGGCGCGGCAAACGAGATTAAAGCAACTTTACTGTGTAACACTCGTTTTAATTAATGGCAGCGCCCATCTTAAATATAGGCAGGTACATAGCAACGACTAAGCCACCTATGAGTACGCCTAAAACCACCATAATCATAGGCTCCATTAAGCTGCTTAAATTATCGACCAGATTATCGACTTCTTCTTCATAAAAGTCAGCAACTTTAGCCAGCATGGCATCCATAGAGCCTGATTCTTCGCCAATAGCAATCATTTGCTGCACCATATGTGGAAATAACATGGTTTGTAACATAGCATATTGTAAGCGTTGTCCTGTTGCTACTTCTTCACGCATTTTCAACACGGCTTCGCTATACATAATATTGCCACAGGAGCCAGAAACCGACTGTAGTGCATTAACCAAAGGAATGCCCGCCGCAGACAAGGTTGACAAGGTTCTGGCAAAGCGGGCAATCGCTGACTTGTTTAAAATAGTACCGATCACAGGGATTTTTAATAGGATTCTATCTAGATAGCGATTAAAGGCTGGTGAACGCTTCTTGAAGTAAATAAAAATATAAATAACTGCGAAGATAATGCCAAGTACTAGCCACCAGATTTGTTTCAGCGCTTTAGACATGTCGACAATCATGCGGGTAAATATAGGTAGATCAGCACCAAAACTTTTAAATAGATCTTCAAAGACTGGCACTACAAATAGCAGGAGTATGGCTGTAACAATAAAAGCGACGATAATGACTGCGCTAGGGTAAGTTAATGCTTTTTTGATTTTCTTCTTCATGGACTCGGTTTTTTCTTTATACGTGGCAATCTTGTCAAGCAGTGTTTCCAGTACGCCAGCACTTTCGCCGGCTTCAACCAAATTGCAGAATAATTCGTCAAAGTAGAGTGGATTCTTTTTAAGTGATTCTGCCAAGGTGTCGCCACTTTCAAGATCGACCTTTATGCTCAGCAGCATCAGTTGCATGCTTGGATTTTCGTGGCCATTGCCAATAATATCGAATGCTTGTACTAAAGGGATTCCAGCTTTAAGCATGGTGGCTAATTGCCTTGAAAAAATAGCGATGTCACCGGGTGTGATTTTTCGTACTCTTGTAAATAAGGGCTTGGATTTTTTTCTTATTCTTGTGACGCGATAACCTTGTCGTTTTAACTCTGTACGTGCCATTGCTTCGCTTTTTGCAGGCAGTTCACCCTTTATTTTTTTTCTGTTTTTATCAAAACCTTCCCAGATAAAATCAAGTTGTTCGATTTTGTCAGCCATGATTAATCCTTGGTTATCCTATCTATTTCTTCTAGGCTAGTGATGCCCATACGAATTTTATTTAAGCCTGATTCGCGTAAGTCATTGATGCCTTCGGACTTAGCAAGTTCTGCCAATTGCATAGCATTACCGCCTTCTAATATGAGTGCGCGCATATGATCACTTAAGGTCATCATTTGATAAATACCAATTCTGCCTTTATAGCCATTGGTACAGCGTTCACAGCCGACAGGGCGATATATTTTAAGAGTGTTTAATTCTTCTATTTTAAAACCCGTAGCAATAAGTGTTGATTCCGGGAGAGAAGCTGTAGTTTTACAGTGTTCACATAAACGTCTAGCTAAACGTTGGGCTATAATTAAGATAACAGCTGACACAATATTAAAAGGTTCAATGCCCATTTGCATAAGACGATTTAAGGTCTGTGGAGCATCATTGGTATGTAGCGTTGATAGTACTAGATGACCTGTTTGTGCGGCTTTAACGGCAATTTCTGCGGTTTCTAAATCACGAATTTCACCTACCATTATGACGTCAGGATCTTGACGTAAAAAAGCACGTAAGGCATTGGCAAAGGTCAGTCCGGCTTTGACATTCATATTAACTTGATTAATACCTTCGACTGTAATTTCAACGGGATCTTCAGCCGTAGAAATGTTGCGTTCGACACTATTAAGTATATTTAACCCCGTGTATAGAGTAACTGTTTTACCGCTGCCGGTAGGGCCGGTTACTAAAACCATGCCATAGGGTTTGTTAATCGCTAATTGAAAAAGTTTTTCTTGTTCAGGTTCGAAGCCTAGTTTTTCAATACCAATTTGAGCACTACTTGGATCAAGGATACGTAGGACAATTTTTTCACCAAAGAGCGTTGGACATGAGTTGACTCGAAAATCAATGGCTCGGTTTTGAGAGAGGGTCATTTTAATCCGACCATCCTGAGGAACTCGGCGTTCGGCAATATCCATTTTAGCCATGACTTTAATTCTGGATATGATTCGAGTCGCTATATTCGTAGGTGGGCTAGCGACTTGATAAAGTATGCCATCCGATCTATAGCGTATACGGAAGTATTTTTCATAAGGCTCCATATGAATGTCAGAAGCCCCTTTTTTAATGGCATCTAACAATATTTTGTTAACAAAGCGTACCACAGGCGCATCGTCAATTTCCCCATTGCCTGGTGTTTTAATGAAATCTTCGTCGTCATCATCATTACTATTGCTACTGTTAATATCCAGATGTTCCAGCTCTACATCGAGTAGATTAGATATTGAAGTGTCTGCTGCATCTAGCAGCGCTTCTATAGCGTTGAGTAATTTTTTTTCATCAACTAGTATGGTTTCTGGATGCAACTGGCTTTGAAATTTGATGTCTTCTAAGGCTTGAAAGTTAGTGGGGTCTGAAATAGCTATAAATAATGTTTCGCCGCGTTTAAGTAGTGGAAGTATATGATGTTTACGTATGAGTTTTTCATTCATTAATTGAATCGGTAAACTTTGAAGTTCAATGGCTTCAAGATCAAAAAACGGTAAATTGTATTCTTGTGAGGCTTTTATGGCGACCTGGTGACTATCAATGAAATTATTAATGACAAGATAACTTAATAAAGGTGTTCGTTTTTTTTGTGCCTGTGCGTTGTAAGTTTCAGCATCGCTTTCTGAGAGTAGCCCATCTTGAATCAAGTACTGAATGAAGTCACTTAATGGTGCGTTTTTAGATGGACTCGCCATTGACAAGGTTTAAAGTTAAGGGTTGAAAAAGGTTAAAGGCGCAAGGCTAAAAGCTAAAGGCTAGTGTAGAACTTATGTTTTTTGCCTTTCACCTTTAGCCCTTCGCCTGCTCTTTACATAGCTAGAATTTTAGCGTGTTGTTGTTCAAGGTTGCTGAGCACTGAACATAACTCAGCTAATTTTGCTTTCTCTTTATCTATAACCGCAGGTGGCGCTTTATCGACAAAGGTTGGGTTACTTAATTTACCTTTAATTCTAGGTAAATCATTGTTGATTTTTAGTATTTCTTTTTCCAAGCGTGCCAATTCAGCATCTTTATCTATAAGGCCAGCCATAGGAATTAAAATTTTCATTTCGCCCACTAAGGCAATGGCAGATTCTGGTGTGGATTCTTCATTATCTAACCACGTTATTGATGCTAAACGTCCTATTTTTTGTAAATAAACACTGTTGTTATTTAAAAAACCTTGATCGTTAGCTGAGCCATTTTGTAGTAATACTGGTAATGGCTTACCAGGAGCAATATTCATTTCACCCCGAATACGACGCACACCTAGAATAAAGCTCATGACCCAATTTATTTCTGTAACCGCATGTTCATCAACAAGCGATTCATCTGCGATCGGATAAGCTTGTAACATAATGGTGTCGGCATGAATGCCAGCCAAGGGAGCAACACGTTGCCAGATTTCTTCGGTGATAAAAGGCATTAGCGGATGGGCTAATCGTAACAGAGTTTCCAGTACTGTCAATAAGGTTTTACGCGTACCCCGTTGCAGTGCCTCATCATCAGATTGTAAAGAGATTTTAGCTAGCTCCAAATACCAGTCGCAGTATTCATTCCAGGTGAATTCATAAAGTGCTTGCGCGGCTAAATCAAAGCGATAATTATCAATAGCATGAGAGGTTGTGGTTGTGACTTGGTTGAGTCTAGATATAATCCAACGATCAACTTGGGTATAGGCACAAGGTGCATCAGATAAACCGTTATCTTGTTCTTCGGTATTCATTAATACGTAACGTGCAGCATTCCACAGCTTGTTACAGAAATTACGATAACCTTCTGTTCTTGCCATATCAAAACGAATGTCGCGACCCGTTGAGGCTAAAGAGGCAAAAGTAAAACGCAAAGCATCGGTGCCGTAAGATTGTATGCCGTCAGGAAAATCTTTCCGGGTTGCTTGTTCAATCTTTTTAGCTAAATGGGGTTGCATCATACCCGCAACTCTTTTAGCTACCAGCGCTTCAAGATCTATACCATCAATGATATCTATTGGATCAAGTACGTTGCCTTTAGATTTTGACATTTTTTGGCCTTCGGCATCACGCACTAGACCATGTATGTAGACTTCTTTAAAAGGTACTGCGCCTTGAAATTTAAGGCCCATCATAATCATACGGGCGACCCAGAAGAAAATAATATCAAAGCCTGTGACTAATACACTGGTTGGATAATGTTTGGCGAGTTCTTCGGTATTTTCTGGCCAACCTAAGGTTGAAAATGGCCAGAGAGCTGAAGAAAACCAAGTGTCTAATACGTCTTCATCTTGTTTAAGGGCGTAATCAGCTGGTAAGTTGTGTTTTTCACGAATAGCTAGTTCAGACTCGCCGACATAAATATTACCTAGGTCATCATACCAAGCCGGGATGCGATGTCCCCACCAAATTTGCCTAGAAATACACCAATCTTGAATATTACGCATCCAGTCAAAATAAGTATTTTTCCAGTTGTCAGGCACAAATTTAATATCGCCATTTTCCACGGCTGCTATTGCGGGTTCAGCCAAAGGCCCAACTTTAACGTACCATTGATCGGTCAATAAGGGTTCAATAACACTGTTAGTGCGATCACCACGAGGTACCATTAATTTATGGTCGACTATTTTTTCTAATAAGCCTAGAGCATCAAGATCCGCAACCATTTGTTTACGTGCGGCGAAACGATCGAGTCCACAGTATTTCTCTGGAATCAGTTGATTTTCGTTTTCGTCATTACTGCGTATTGAAGCATCGATCGTCAAAATATTAATCAAGCCGCCATGAGGCAAGTCTTGAATTGCCGAGGTATGACGATGACGTGTCCATACTTCATAATCATTAAAATCATGGGCCGGTGTGATTTTGACACAACCCGTACCAAATTCGGGATCAACATAGTCGTCGGCAATAATTGGAATTCTACGGCCGGTTAACGGCAACTCTACGAATTCACCTAATAGATGTTTGTAGCGATCATCATCAGGATGTATCGCGACTGCAGCATCACCCAATAAGGTTTCGGGGCGAGTGGTGGCGACGATTAAATGTCCTTGACCATTCGATAAAGGATAACGAATATGCCACATAGAACCATTTTCTTCTTCGGATAATACTTCCAAGTCAGAGACTGCGGTATGCAGTACAGGATCCCAGTTAACTAAGCGCTTGCCGCGATATATCAAGCCTTCTTCATACAAGCGTATAAAGACTTCTTGAACGGCATCGGACATGCCGTCATCCATGGTGAAGCGTTCTCTATTCCAATCCAGTGAAGAGCCCATGCGCCTTAATTGCTGAGTAATAGCACCGCCTGATTCTTCCTTCCATTGCCAAACTTTTTCGACGAATTTTTCACGGCCATAATCATGGCGCGTCTTACCTTCGGCATTACAGATGCGTTCAACCACCATTTGCGTAGCGATACCAGCATGATCCGTCCCAGCTTGCCACAAGGTGCTATAACCTTTCATTCTATGATAGCGGGTGAGGGCATCCATGATAGTGTCTTGGAAAGCATGACCC
>CAMDOP010000190.1 GCA_945903675.1 Crenothrix polyspora | reverse complement strand
TAATTAATAATGAGAAAGAGGCGACAATGCAAACACAATACATAAATAACGCTATACAAATTGCATGGACTTATTTAACAGTCCAACAATTCATCAAAAAACATCCCGCTTTTACTATGGGGGGATTACGTTCCCTTATTTTTAACGAGCATCAAAATCGACTCGCTGAATCAGGAGCGATCTGTCGAATTGGAAGAAAAGTTCTAATTTGTGAAGAAAAGTTTTTTGCATGGATTGAAACCTTGCAAAAAACTCCAGCAAAATCACAGTCAAAGATCAATTAAATCTGCACCTTTATTAGTGGGTGTGGATTAACTATCTAGCCTTCTTAAACATTAATTTATTATAGTTAGGAAATTAAAATGGCAAAGTTCGATTTAAAAGCTGCACAAATGCAGAAAAAACACGGCGCTGAAACATCGGTAGTGAGTGGAACATTTCCTGCAAGGATTGTTCAAATTGTCGATGTAGGAGATTATGCCTTCAACGCCGAATCTTCTGCAAAGTCAAGCACGGCATTTACTTTTCAATTACCCACAGGGACCTTGGTAACAAGAATTATCACAAACTCAGTACATGAGTTATCCACCATGATGTTGATTATAAATAGTGTTGGGGATGCCGATGACCTTACTGACCTACTAGATAAAACATTAGTAATTGATGTTGAAGCTAATGGTTCTTTTCCGAGAATTACTGGCTATTCATCGATGGAATATTTTGATGAGTTTCAGAATTGTAAATTCCCTGATACGCCACTGATCCAATTGTTACCCGAAGGTAATGCAGACAGCGTTGACATTAAGGCTAATATCGCAATAATCCAAACTTTACCGGCTGAAATTAAGAAGATATTGCTCCGCGCTTCAAGTAAAAAGGTGGCGTCATGAGTTTGGCTGATATCAGAAAAGAGGCCTTGAAATCGTCTAAACATTTGCTACAAAAATGGTTGCCGGAAGGGAAAATTACTGGTGATGAGTTTGTTGCCGGCAACCCAAATCGCGAGGATAAAAATCCTACCAGTTTCAAGATCAATATAGTTACCGGTAAATGGTCCGACTTTGCGATGTCTGATACTGATAGTGAGGGAGGGGATATAGTATCTTACTATCAATACATCAAGGGTGGCTTAGATGTAAAGGAGGCCGAAAGAGCAATACGTAAAGATATTAAAGATGTAGGGAGGCTGGGTAATACGGATATTTCTACAGCTATTAAAGTGGAGCGAAAGCCTAAAGGCGTATCTGCACAGTTGCCGGATGATATTGAATTTCCAAAGCTTATCCGCGACTGTGAACCTGTAATTGCTTCATGGCCTTATCATGCAGCTTCTGGAGATATTGTGTTTTACGTTGCAAAACTGATCAACGCTGACGGCAAGAAAGAGGTGCTTCCTGCTACCCTCAATCATAATGGTGTAGTTTCATTAGGATTGCCCTATTTTGAAGGAGGGACGCCACTTTATAATCGCCATCTATTCAAGTCGGGTATGAGGGTCGTCTTTGGAGAGGGCGAGAAAGTAGCTGATCATTTACAGTCACTTTACTCCAACCATATAGCTATAACCAGTCAGGGAGGTTCTAGTGCGTTATTTAAAAGTGACTTGCAGCCGTTATGGGAAGCAGCCGAAATCATCATCTTTCCTGATGCGGATGATCCTGGCAAGAAATACGCGATGCAATTAGGCATCATTAGCCTCCTAAAAAATATCGCGACACTGATTTTAGATGTCCATGCCCTCGGATGGTCCGATGGCCAAGATGTTGCAGACTTTCATGATCTAGGAGATTTAGATTATGAGGGGCATATTCAGCCATTTTCAGAGTGGTTTTCAAAACAACCTGACATTTTAAAATGTGACGCGGTAGTATCAGCTTTAGCAGGTGTTTCAGTGAATGAATATGAGATGTTGCGTAAGCCGGCCGCAGAAGAGTTCGAGATTAGAGTCAGCTTTCTTGACAAAGAAGTTGCCAAAATTAGGCCTCATACTGAAGTCAAGGAAAAGGAAATAGAACCTGATCTTACCCCAGAAGAGATAGCTGAGCGTAGGGCTGTATTATGGCCTGAAATAAAGCATATCGCCGAACTACCAAATATTCTCGAAGAAGTAGTTAATGTTTGTCACGATTCTCTTAATGTTGTTGGAGAAGGGCAATTAATTGAGTTGCTTTATATGGGGATTGTAAGCCGTCTCCTTAAAGCGATGGGTGACTGTCCTGTCTCTATATTTTGCAAAGGCAGTAGTTCCGGAGGCAAATCTTATGTGATGGGAATCGTATTATCCTTGTTCAGAGAAATTGATACTTGGATACAGTTTGGCTCAATGAGTCAAAAGGCCATGATTTATGATCAGGATACCGATTACCGGCGAAAAATTCTTTTCTTCCCAGAAATAAATCAGTTTATGCAAGACCAAGATTCAGATTTAACCATGATGGTTAAAACTATTTTGTCCGAACATAAGCTGAATCACCGTGTTGTCGAAACTGACCCTATTACAGGAGAGAGACGTACTGTAAATATTTACAAGGAAGGGCCAATTGGTTTATTCGCTGGTACGACTAGGGATTTTACTGACGCTGAAATCGAAACGCGTGTAACTTCAGTTTATGTGAATGAGTCACTAGATCATACCAAAGCTATATTAAAAGGTGTTGCTCAATCAAAGGCCTCCCCTATCTCAATCAGTGATCCCGCAATTCTAGATGTATGGGGGGTATGGCATAAGTTTGATGAATGGATAGCTATGCACCCAACCCATATGGTGGCTATTCCTTACTTCCCAGCTATTGTCGAAGCTTTAGGGAATATGCCGGTTAGATTTAGACGGGATATTCCCCATGGCTTAAGTGGACTCATTAAGGCGTCAGCACTGATTCATTGCGCTACCCGAGAACAGTCAGATGAGGGGTATGTGATTGCTAATATGGCTGATTATGAATATGCAAGAACAGCCATTGAACCCAGTCTGTCATTAGCTGCAAACCCAGGTGAAACTCCGGCATGCGCTATGGTGCTTAATTGGATCATTAAAAATATTAACGCGCTATCGGTTACAGATAAAGGGGTTCTAAAAGTAGCCTCCAGAGATATTGCGAGAGACCTTGGCGTTAATCAATCAACAGTTTCGCGGCATATTGGGTCTCTAATCAAGTCAAACCAGCTTAAAAATAAAGAGGTAAACAAAGGTAAACCTTACCAGCTATTGCTAGGTCCGGAAACGAGCCATGAAAGCAGCCATGTTTTACCAACTAGAGAGCAAGTTTTTGGTAGTGGGTAAAAAGATTAAGACCTCGTTTTATTTACCCCTTCCTTCTGAAATCACCGCATCACTGCATCACTTCCGCTCTAGGCCTTGTAGGACAAGGCTTAAAAGGTGATGCATGATTGATGCATAGGTGATGCACGAAAGGCTGTCTGCATCACTCATTCATCACTGACTGCATCAGCTGGAGCTCAATAGGTATATGGCTTGAGGCTGAAGTGATGCACTGATGCACGGTTTTTAAGAACAGTGGGCACAATTAAATATGTGTATGTTGAAAAACAGTACTACACAAAATGGTTGAATTTTAAGGAACAAAGATGAAACATTTAGAAGAAATAAAATCAGGTACTACTTTCCTGCAAGATAACGCTACGGTGTCTTTTATTGATACTAAAGAAGGTTTGCAAGAGGCTATTAGTAAATTGTTATCGGCAGAAATTATTGGCTTAGATATTGAAACCGCAAAACTATTGGATCATCAACAAGCCGGTCTAATCCCCTGCATATCGAGAGTCCGCTTAGTTCAGGTGTATGACGGTAATACTTGTTATGTAATAGATATTAACAAGCTGGGGTTGGATTGGCTTAAAAAATTACAGCATAAGCAGATGGTTGCTCATAATGCCCAGTTTGAAGACACGCACTTGTATCATGCGGGCATCGATCTTATGAATCTGCAATGCTCTTTGTTGGCTGGAAGAGTTTTTGTAGGGGAGCACGGGTTGAGCCTATCCGACCTATCTAGAAAGGCTCTAGGTGTTGATGTTGATAAAGAGTTGCAAATAAGCGATTGGAGCGCAGATAATCTGACGGATGCACAGATTGCATATGCTGCCCTTGATGCTGTATTGTCCTATCATTTGTGGTTCCAGTACGAAAAATTGTTCCAATGTCCTGAAGCAACTCATTATCGAGGTACCTATGAGTTTCTGCGTAGTTTATTGAGACCTACCACTAAGCAATTACTTCAAGGATTGGTTGTGGATGTCGATGCGCATAAAAACATAATTAAACAGTGGCAGGCTAGTCTTGAAACCGCAATAGCCGACTTATCGTCCCTAGGTCTTTTACAAACACCTGAAAGCAATAAAGAACGGATTGCCCTGAAAAAACTAGGCACTCGATTCCTATCCTCGTCCAAAGACAAACAGTCCGTGCTAAGAGAACGCCTTACTGAAGATGAATTGGCGTCATGGCCATTGACGAAGAGTGGAGGGTTAAAAACTGATGTGGGTGCTCTTTCAGCTCTTGAACATTACCCTGAGCTACAATCGCTAGGCAAATATTCAGCCTTGTCATCCAAGCTCGCTAACTACGGAAATAAACTGTCTGAGTTAATGATAGATGGCAAACTTTACCCTAGCTATCGTATTGCTGGCATGGTCACAGGACGATTTTCCTGCACCAAACCTAACCTACAAAACCAACCTAGATCGGGGTTTAAACACATTTACAAGCCACCTGAAGGACATGTGTTTGTGGGTGCTGATTTAGCGCAGGTGGAACTGCGTGTCGCAGGATTACTCTCTCAGGATGAAGTAATCAATCAATGCTATACAGATGGGGTCGATCTTCATTCCAACATGGCTGCTGATATTAGAGCCAGAATGAGCGATGAAAAATATCAAGAAGAGCTTGATAAATTTGATGGTAATGAGGCTAAGCTATTTAAGCATCTAAGGCAAGGGGCCAAAGGCGTAAACTTCGGGTTGCTTTATGGTAGTGGTGCTAAAGGTCTGCAAACTTACTGCAAGGCCACTTATGGGGTCGAGCTAAGTACAGAGGAAGCTGAGGATTATAAAAATCTGTTTCGCGAAAAGTATGCCGGATTTACACGCTGGCAGAAACTGATAGTGGCACACAGCCAAGAGCATGGTGAGGTTGAATCACCCTATTGCCGACTGACTCGCCACTTTGAGGAAAAAGATTACTTTCGTGGCGTATTCAGGGCTGAACCATATTCTATTTGTATGAACTTCCCCGTTCAATCAGGCGCTTGGGAGATTCTTGCCTTAGCAATCATTTATATTGATAAATTGGCTTCTGAAGGCGTGAAAATCAGTCATCATGTTTATGATGAGCTGGTGCTAACATGCCCTTATACTTTGAAGGAAGAGACTGCACAGCTGCTTTATGATGGCTTTGCACACGGTTATAAAACGGTGTTTCCAGACTGCAGTGTCAAAGGGATTTGCGAAGTGAGTTGGGGGGAAACTTGGGCTGACTTAAGTAATCCAGATAATGGTGTACTGATCTATGAATCATAAGGATATAAGTTGTTTAAATAAGAAGCCCCCGCTAACCCGCCATTTTTATTTCCCAAGCCTGAAATATCATTGGAATAATAGTTTTTAGGAACGGGTATCTAGGTAGAAAGTTGAGTGCTCCGTTCATGGAGTTAAGGGTTATTCAGTCGCCTGCGTCTCCTAGAGAGCCCGTCGGCAAGTTCTCTGTAACCCTAATATACTCATAGGCTTCAGAAATTGTATTGATCTGCTTATATCCAGAAGGCTTGGCGCCAGCTTTACGTTTAACACCCCCTGTTAACACCAATATATCCTCAAGTTGCCGAAGTTCTAACGTTTTAAGTTGACGCTCTGCTCTGATTTTATTTGTCTCATGCCCATGCACTAATAGTGAAGCGCTTATTCTTTGACGACCTTCAGCAGTCTTGGGCCCTGTCGACGCACCACCGTGAAATTTGCACTTTTGAGTTTTGCTGGTCTTAAGAGCAGGGGCGCCACATTGGAGTTTTGTTCGTCTGGATGTGCCTTGGCATCGTGGACAACGTATTGCCCCACCACAGGTGACTAAGAGCTTTTCTTTACCATCACTAGTTGCTGTAACAGTAGGAGCTATAAAAGCACGAAACTCAGCCATTTCCTCAGCAGATATTAGGTTAATCATAATATGCCTCATCGGTGTTAAAGTGAGGTTAAAACAGGTGTATTTAGTTATTTACTGCTGCTAATTGTAGCATAATATAGGGTGTAATATGTGTTTAGATAATCGTTAACTTATTGAAATATATAGTCAGTAAAGCTAAGGTAGCATTTCAGGCCAAGAAATAAAAAACCAATACTCCAACAAAAAA
>CAMDOP010000189.1 GCA_945903675.1 Crenothrix polyspora | reverse complement strand
CCGAAAGTGGTTGTGGATCAGTCTATCGTTGAAGGCGATAACGCTTTAAATATAGGTCGTTATGCCGAAGCGGAGCGAATTTTTTCTGCAGAATTTAAGGGCAATAGCAAAAACAAGGAAGCTGAGTGGGGAATGAAAATAGCTCAACTTAGACAGTCTCTATTAGTGCCGACCTTTAAGATGGATCTTGATGCAATTTACCAAGAAGATCCTAATGATGCCTATGTTAATTTTTTTATGGGTGAATATTATGCGGCAAATCAGCAGTCGGATACAGCCATATCATATTATAATCAAGCCATCGCTTTAAATTCAAAGTTGGCTGAAGCGCATTTTAAGTTAGCTGACCTTTACGAGCAGCAAGGTCTTTTAGAAGCTACTAATGTTGAGTTGCTTAAAGCTGTCGATATAGCCCCCATCACTAAATACCGAAATAAGTTGGGTACCTTGTACTTTAAACAAAAGCGTTATGAAGCGGCTATTAAAGAATATGGAAAAAACCAAGGGTATCCGCTTTCTGCACTTAAAAGCGCTATGATTTACTGGCGTCTTGAATATTTAAGTCAGGCCTTAAGTTATCAAAAGCAAGCGCTAGATTTACTTGAAAATGAAGTGCTAATGAGTAAATCCGAAAATCAAGAGCCTTGGTATTTTGAGATTTTGCCTAAAAAGATCATTAGTTTTAGCGAGCTAAATCAAAAAATAGCTTATGCCTATTATGGCTTATCAGTGAGCTTTTATTTACAAGGTGATACGGTAAGGGCTGAGAATGCAGTACAAAAGCTACCTGAATTAAACCCGACTCAGCAATTTGATCTAAAGCTCGTATTAGTAGCTGATCTGGAGGCGCTAGCTAAAGCAAATAGTGGTTTTTCAGATCAGGTCGATTCTTATACGCTTCGTTATCTTCAAGCGACTAGCCGTCAGTTAACCGAGCGGAAGCTATAGGTTAGTTTACCAGTTTTTTATAAGCCAATATAAGTGTAATGGTCAAGTAAACTAGGAGAGCTTTAATTAAGCAGATTCCTTATGGACGACATTTCTCTGCGCTAACAGTATTGGTCAGCCCGAGAACGTATTTTTAACCTTTCTCCAATGCATTTAATAGGAACAGAATATTTTGAGTTTAGACAGTTATCAATCAGTAGATCGTGAGCAATTGGCCAAAGACATCAGCGAAATTCAACAGCAAGCAATGGCAAATGTAGGCGCTGAAGATATTGAGCACTTAAAACGCATGGAGCGCTGGGGCAAAATTTGTACTCTTTTGGGTTATGGCACTGCATGGATTTTCCCTAATCCTATTTCTGCCTTATTAATCAGCCAAGGCAGTTTTACGCGCTGGACTCAAGTAGGACATCCTATTGTTCATAGAGCCTACGATAAAATTGACGGTATCAACGAAAACTATACCAGTAAGAAATTTGCCCAAGGCTGGCGACGATTTCTAGATTGGCCAGACTGGATGACCCATGCAGGCTGGCAGCATGAGCATAACGTATTGCATCATTATAGCTTGGGTGAAATAAACGATCCCAACAATGCCCAGCATAATATGGAATGGTTAAGACAATCAAAGTTGCCTATGTGGCAGCGCTATTTGATAGTCGCGCTTTTTTCTGGGATATGGAAGTTGGTCTATTACACGCCTAGAACTCACAAAGAATTATGCTTAAATGCTGCCAGACAGCAGGGTTTATCAGAGCCAGTGATGACTCGACTTGGCGCTTGGAGTTTATTTACTGAGCAGGGTAGGGGTTTATGGTTACATAGTATTTTACCTTACGTAGGTTATCGCTTTGTTTTGCTACCATTGTTGTTTTTGCCTTTAGGTAGTTTTGCAGCTATGAGTGTATTTCTTACCTCAATAATGGCGGAGATTTTTACTAATATGCATAGCTTTCTGGTGATGATGCCCAACCATGCCGGAGACGATGTCATGATGTTTGACGAAAAAGCTAGTGGTAAAGGTGAGTTCTATTTACGACAGATTATAGGCTCAGTTAATTATCCTACGGGTTCTAATTTAAACGACTTTTTTTATGGTTGGTTAAATTATCAAATAGAGCATCATTTATGGCCAGCGATGCCCTTAAGTCAATATCAAAAAGTGCAGCCAAAAGTGATGGCCTTATGTAAAAAACATAATATTCCTTATCTTCAACAGTCTGTGTTTAAAAGATTGTTAAAAACGGTTGATGTGATGGTGGGTAAAACAACAATGTTGAAGCCCGTCTAATTTATTAGGTATTGGGCGGCTTTAGCTTTCGATACATTCATCGACCAAACTCCAATCCGCACCTGTTTTACTGTGCTCATCGGATTAGGGCTCGATGAAATCGATGTGTTGGTACTGTGAGTACATTGCTGCCCAGTTTAAGAATGGGTGCAGTAGATGGCGGTTTTTTTACAATGTTATCGATACTTTTCAACTGCGCTTTATTTTGCTTGTCTGTCAGCAATGTGTACAAAGTTTTCCTGCCTTGTCTTATACGCTTAAGTACGTTGGTAATGGCGTATAGGCAAGTGTACGAGAGTTACTTACCAGTGCGCTAGGCCCAATTCCCAATTCTGCGTGGGTTTTTAAGTCTAAGGCGCTGTGCTTAAGTTAAGTATTTTGTACGTTGCCTAAAACAGCTAAAGTTAGGAGCTATGATCCGACATATTAATGCTGGCTGAGTATTTTTGATGGATGTGATTAGGATAAATAGCTTATTGATACTTAAAAACTCATCCATTCTACCCTAAGTAATTGACTCTTCAAACTTTATAATTTTATCCCCAAAACCTGTGGATAACTCTGTGGATGACTACTTTATAGAGGGGCTAAGTCTATAATTTTAGCCAAGTTCCTTAGATTGTCCAAATTTTATACAATGCCTTTCTGTGAAATAAAATCAATAAGTTACGATTAATGTCAGGCTTAGATTCAATAAACTATCTATAAGTATCGGCTTTATAATCGCTAATATAAGTATGTGTGTAACGCATTAAAAATCATTGTCTATTTTTGTGTTGTCAAGAAGATTTTGAGTTAAATAAACGAGTCTTTAAAAACAACTACCATAGTCCAGCAGCAATTCCTCGCAACCAAAAAATAGACGAGGATAATCTAAGCGTATTAATAGTTTTAAACCATATTCAAAAAATACCGCCAATGTTATTAAGCGACAAGTTGCCGCAAAAATAGGCTGTGTAGTGTTGGCTGAGCAGCGCCAAATCGTAGTAGTCCACCAAATGATAGGCAGTAATAGCATCAAATGTACATCATCCCAACTGGAGACGGTTAACAAGCCCATTTTTGCCAAGGTATCAGCGACATACAAACTGATGTTTAAGATGATAAAAAAAGGCCAAAATACCCAGCTCAGCGACACAACACCTATCCAAGCTGAAAATAAATAATGCTTTAAAGACAGATGCTGTAAATTATCGGCACACAAGGGCGCACTTAGAAACAAAACTAATAGCAAGGCGAGCACTATCACTAGCAATTCAACGGGACTTGCCCAAGCAATCTCAGTAAAAAATAAAGTTAAGGTATAAATGAACATAATGGTGCCTAGTAAATAGAAAAATAACAGCCGATCGGTACTCTGGGCTGCAGTTAAAACTCAATGCCTTGTTCAGCTTTAATGTCTTGCTCATAAGCATGTTTTATTTTTGTCATGTCCGTTACGGTATCAGCCAAGGCGATGACTTCGGGCGCGGCATTACGACCGGTCATAATCAAATGTAACCAAGGTGGTTTTTCATTGCGTATAAAATCAGCGATTTCTTGACCAGTAATCCATTGATAACCACAGCAATAATTGATTTCATCTAATAACACTACATCAAATTCTTCAGATAATATTTTCTGTTTACTAAGTTCCCATATGGCTTGACTGGTTTTAATATCTTGCTCAGGATTCTTAGTATCCCAAGTAAAGCCATCGCCTAAAGCATGCCACTCAATATTATCAAAGCGCTGCGCTGCTTTTTGTTCGCCGGTTTGCCATTGGCCTTTAATATACTGAATCACACAGACTTTCATATCCCAGCCTGCGGCACGGAATACCATACCAAAAGCACTTGAAGATTTACCCTTACCTTCACCGGTATTCACTACAACCAATCCGTGGCGTCTATCTCTTGATTTCATAAGTTGTTCCGTAAGTTGACTCGTTTCCACGCTTTAGCGCCATTGCCATTCAATTAGTGAGCTTGGAGTGCTTCAGCTGTTGCTTTTTAAAACAGCTAAAGCTGTTTTACTCCAAAACTAATAGCAGTGACACTTTAACGCATAACAAAGGTTATTAGTTTTGTATGGACGCATTGAGCTCTTTCAATCTTTGCAAAGTTGCCCTATTCTTTACGCCATTTATTGTAACCTTAAAAAACTATTATGACCGAAGCAACTGTTTTATTTTCCAATGCCAAAAACGTTATTCCTGGTGGTGTTAATTCGCCTGTCCGCTCTTTTAGCGGGGTAGGAGGTACACCTGTTTTTATCGATCATGCTAGTGGCGCGTATATTTATGACAATAACCAAAAGCGCTATATCGATTATGTAGGCTCTTGGGGCCCTATGATTTTAGGTCATGCTCATCCTGAGGTTATAGCGGCGGTTAAACTGGCGGCTGATAAAGGCTTAAGTTTTGGTGCGCCTACAGAAATAGAAACCTTAATGGCCAATAAAGTCTGTGAACTCATGCCCGCTATTGAAATGGTTAGAATGGTCAGTTCTGGTACAGAAGCCACTATGAGCGCCATACGTTTAGCTCGAGGTTATACTGGCCGCGATAAAATCGTTAAATTTGAAGGTTGTTATCACGGCCATTCTGATTCTTTATTAGTCAAGGCAGGTTCTGGCGCCTTAACCTTTGGCGTACCTAGTTCTCCCGGAGTACCCTCCACCGTTGCGGCTGATACTATTACCTTACCTTATAATGATAGCGAGTCGGTAATCGCCTTATTTGCTGAATTAGGTGAACAAATTGCCTGTATTATCGTAGAACCTGTCGCGGGCAATATGAACTGTATACCTCCTGCCCCGGGCTTTCTGGAAACCTTACGCTTAGTCTGTGACCGTTATCAAAGTGTGTTAATTTTTGATGAAGTCATGACCGGCTTTAGAGTGGCGCTTAACGGTGCGCAAGGCCTTTATAACATTAAACCCGATTTAACCACGCTGGGTAAAATATTAGGTGGCGGTATGCCAGTAGGTGCATTTGGCGGGCAGCGTAAAATTATGGAATGCCTTGCGCCTTTAGGCCCTGTTTATCAAGCCGGCACCTTATCAGGTAATCCGATTGCTATGGCCGCTGGATTAAAAACCTTAGAACTTATTTCTCAAGCGGGCTTTTATGAATCAGTTAGCGCAAAAACCGAAAAATTGACCACTGGCTTAAAAGCACTGGCTCAGCTAGCTGGCATCCCCTTCACTACCAACAACGTTGGTGCCATGTTTGGGCTGTTTTTCAGCACAGAAACGCAAGTTGATTGTTTCGCCAAGGTCATGCAATGCGATCAACAGCGATTCAAAGCTTTTTTTCATGCCATGCTTGAAAAGGGTATCTATTTAGCTCCTTCGGCCTTTGAAGCTGGTTTTGTATCAGCCGCGCATAGTGATGCTGATCTGGATGAAACGCTAGCGACAGCCGCAACTATTTTTAAGCATTTATCATCAAACTAACATGGGCTTGATCAATGCCTTGCCGCCATGGCTTTTAATTTTTATGGGTTGTTTTGTAGGCGCATTTTTAATGCGCCTACAAAACGGTAAAGACAAATTCACTATAAGCAAACTAGTGACCGAGATTGCTGTGCTGTCCGAGAAATTAACGCAATTTCAAGACAAAGATGTCGAATTCAAACAATTACAACAACATTATCTTGAAGCTAAAACCCAAATTGCCGAAATAGAGTCTCGTACAGCTGAACAATTAAAGCATGCTGAAGAAAAATTAAATTTATTAAAAGATGCTGAACTCAGGTTAATTAATCAATTTGAACAACTCGCTAGTAAGATTTTCGATGAACGCAACAAGCAATTTACTGAACACAATAAAACCAGCTTAGATCATATTGTTAAACCCTTGCGCGAACAGCTAGGTGAATTCAAACAACGCATAGAAACGGTTTATGACAATGAAAACAAAGATCGTATTTCACTGCGTGAAGAAATTGTCTCTTTAAGGCGTGATACGGCGCAAATGAATCAAGATGCACTTAATCTGACCCGTGCTTTAAAAGGTGATAATAAAACCCAAGGTAACTGGGGAGAAATGATCTTAGAAACCGTATTGGAAAAATCCGGTTTACGTAAAGGCATCGAATACGAAACCCAAGGTGCATTCCGCGATGAAAGCAATAAGCTGTTTAAGCCGGA
>CAMDOP010000188.1 GCA_945903675.1 Crenothrix polyspora | reverse complement strand
GAGAGGCGCGACATCACACCTTGCCAGACTTGAACACTTAGGCAAGTTTCAATCCACGCGCCCACGAGAGGCGCGACCTATCGTTATGCTATTCTTTATAACTCAACACTGTTTCAATCCACGCGCCCACGAGAGGCGCGACCTTTAATCAGTAATGATTAATGACAAATCGCGTGTTTCAATCCACGCGCCCACGAGAGGCGCGACAACGGTTGCTTAACTGGTTGAATCTAAGGGTCAAAAACCCTATTATCTGCGAATCAGTCAAAACATCTGTAAATATCATTATAAATCATTCACCTCATAATAAAAAATACATATAAAACAATCGATTGATGCAGTTGCGCTTGCCTGATATTTTAATGTTAGCTTACAGTTCGCATTACAGTAATAACAAGCCATTTAAATCTAAAACAGCCTTAGCACCTATATGTTCAATACGGCGCTCCCAATTATCACCCAAGTAATAAAACCTCAAACTATCTAACACTTCATCCATGACTGCTATTAAATCATTTTTTAATTGAGTCCATTGCGCCATATCTACTTCAATTTCAAAGACTGAATACTGCACGCGCTGACCATAAATAAGACATAATTTTGCTATCTTACGCAGACGTCTTGGCCCACCCTCACTCTTAACACTGACATCATAAGTCACTAAAATCATCATGATTTATTTCCACAAAAAGGGTACATAACTATCACAATCACCTCGTAAAAACCGAGCCAAGACCTGCGCTTGTAACCAAGGCAGCAAACCTACAGGTACAGTTTCTTCAAACCACGGATGCATTAACATATCTTGCTTACGATCTTGCCAAGCAGCCAATAAGGTTCTGCGTGGCTCCTCTTTTAAGGTCACCGAACCATTAGGCCAGGTTTCAAAATCTTTAAGCAGCAATTGGCGCTTATTAATCAAGCTCAATACAAAGCGATCAACCATGGGTCTAAATTCTTCAGCCAAATCCAATGCCAAAGACGGCCTGCCGCTGCGTAATTGATGTAAAAAACCACTGGCAGGATCTAATCCAGTGCTTTCTAATGCAGAACGGCAATCATGAGTGAGCAAGGTATAACAAAATGACAACAAGGCATTTACTGGATCAGTGGGCGGCCTACGTCTACGCGCATCAAAGTCAAAATCCGCTTGGCGTATCAAATGCTTAAACACACCAAAATACACTTGCGCCGCTTCACCTTCTCGTCCCATTAAAGTATCAATCGCCTTGCAATCCGTTAACTGGGCTAAACACCGAGTCATACGTTTTTCAGCTGTTTGCAGTTCTTTAAGTACTCTCTCATCGAGAATTTTATCACCATGATCCCGACAATAGCGTCGGATAACGTAACGCTGGTTATAGAGCTTTCCCGTAAGCATAACTTGTGCAATGGCAACGCTTTTACTTACATCATGCCCCGTTAAATGTTGAGTTCTGCGTAATAAGACATTGCCACTCACGGGGCCTTCTACCCGCGCTAGATACTTACCGTACATATTTAAAAAGGTAATAGTAATGCCATTTTCAGCACAATGTGCCATCAGATAAGGTGAAATCGTCACCTGCCCAAAACAGACTAAACCTTGTAATTTATGTATCGGCACACGGGCTTTAGTTTCTTTCTCAACTTTTAACACTAAGTTTTCATTATCTTTATGTAGCCAAGAGTTTTGCGTTTGAATATAAATGACATTACGTAAAGGACGCAAACTTAAACCTCAATGAGTTGTGCGGCCAACCATGCGGCTGCCGATTTATGAAAACCTTTCGGATGGCAGAGATCAAGCAAAGAGCACTTGTTACATTTTTTTGCTTTGTAGATAGCTTTAGGGGTGATGTTGGTTTGCACTATGGCACGACAGGCTAAAATAGTCTGCACTGTTAAATCCCGTAATACCGCATCAAAAACAACCGGATGCCGACGACGTACTTCACCATAAAATAAAGCCCCTTCTAGCACAGCTACGCCATGCATATTTTCTAAACAGAGCGCCTGTGCGCACAACTGCACCTCATCGGCACGATGGGTTTTAGGTTTGCCACGTTTATATTCAATGGGATAAGGTATTTCTGAGCCATCCGCTTGTTTATGATATTCCACCACGTCGGCAACGCCTTCAATGCTTAGTTCTGCATGAGCTAAACGCAAAGCCCACACGATACGAATAACACCGCGTTTTTGTTGATCCGCTTGATTTACCCGCTGATGCAAGACCTGCCCTTCAGCAGTGAACTGGTTTTCAGCCCAAATGCCTTCCAGTTCAATTAAAGCAAATTGCCTAGGGCAAAACAAATAATGCTGTAAGCGTGAGAGGTAGATGGGTTCAAGGGTTTGCATGGTGGGGTTTCGCTTCCAATTTAAAATGGCACAAAACACAGATAACATTCCTTTAAGAAATGTTATCTGTATTACCATAAATTGCTAACCTTGAATCTAAAATCCAGCTATTTGCTCGGGGACTAAGCCATCAAGTGCTCTTAACTCATAACTGCCGTCGGCATTAACAACCAGTGATCCATGTACTTTAGCGGATGAATATTGCCCAACTTTTGAATTATGTTGCCACCATATAACTTTTTTAACAGCCATTGAACCCGCAGGTCTTGCGGAAGATTCATCACCCTCAAACAGTTTGGGCAAAATGGCTTTGATGCTTTCGGCGTCATCATCACTAAAACCGGTTTTATCGGCTAATTGCGGTGTCATTGCACCGTAAACCAAATAGATAGCATCGTCTACACGATGCTTCATGCCCATAGTATCAGAACCTTTTTTACTTCCATCACCTTCACCGTTCACACTTTTGGTAATTTGAGTGCTAGTGATACTGACAGGCTCAACACTAAACGCAGATTGAATGGTCACAGGGCCTCTAATCGCAATAGAAACACCTGCGGCATCGGCTTCTTTACCAAAGGCAAAAACTTGACCAAAAGCGCGGACATCCAGCCACTTTTCACAGGCTAATGCTACCGTTTGCTCTTTAGTATTTTTCTTTGGGTTAAAGGCATCTTTGCCAAGCCCTACCGCATCAGATTCTGCTCTTGCCTTAAGGCTGGGCATGCCATCGGTTTTTTTCTCGTCAGACTGCACAAAAATAGACAAACCCTCTGTTTGCAAGCGGTCGCGAATTTTGCGCTTTAAACACACATCAGTCACTTCACCAAAGCCGTCGTAGTCAGTACGGGGTCGATTACCATTCAGTGGATCGCCATTGGGGTTAGCATGTTTTACGCTGAAGATAATTGCGAAATCTATTTTATGGCTTAATGCACTCATTCTGTGTCTCCTTGTGATGTTGTTTCATCGATAGTTTCTAATTTAGTTCTTAATTTTTGACGTTGGCAGTGATAGGCCAATAAGAATTCGCCGGACAATGCTTGTTTACTGCTAAATTCATCATGCTTAAACAAAGCCAAGATGACATCCAGCTCTTTCAATTGATTGGTTAAAAATCCAGCGCGTGTCACTCGTAAACGTTGCATGTAAGGCTGCAGGGCCAATTCAATGGTTCGCCAGGTTTCAAAAGGACGATCCGCAAAACGCTGCATTAAGCGTGCGGCAGTGGTGGAACGATTTTCACCGCTAATGCTTAAGGCCACATCTTCTATGCGTTCGGCTATGGCTAAGAGCCTTCCGTACAAATAATCACGCGAGTGGTAGTTCTCTTCTAGTGCCATAGCATATTCTCTTCGTTGAGTTAAAGTTGGATGTCGGTGGGAGTAACCTTTATAAAGCGCACAGGCTATGCCTAAGTTCTTTTCCCATAACCACTGGGCATCACTCGCATAACCAACACGATTCGTGGCTTTACGCACGCAACTAATCAGTAAATCCAGCGGGAATGGCTGTCCATCGATAATGCAGGGTATAAGGCGTTCTATTACTTTTTTCTTTAGACTGTCATTTACATTATCACCGTAAGCTGCCGTTGCTATATCTTTAGGTACGGGTGAACTGATCGGCCATATCACCTTGGTTTTAGGTTTTTTGCCGGTGTTATCTTCTAGCTGAATAGTATGTCGCTGTGACCAAGAAAATTCTTTATGCCAGCTTTCTAGACGACTAAGAAAGTCATCTCTGAATAACTCTCGATAATAGATGATGCCCATACGACCAGGCGTAGCAGAATCAATACCCATGATGATAATCTGCTCATTGGGGCTTAATTCCGCCGCATAACCTGCCATATATTTTTTGAGTTGCTGGGCGTAACTTTGCCCTAGATCAATCGCGTGATTTAGCGATGCTTCGGGTGAAGGAGTATTGCTACCCTCAATTTCTTCCAGATTAAATTCATCTGTTTCAAGAAATGACCAAGCATCTGCCAATGGTTCAGGAATAGTTTTACCTGAGACGGCCCATGTCACATAGGCTTGGTCACCATTTCTAAAGCCTTGCCTTGTAATTAGCCAGCGTAAAGCATTGTGAGCTTTTTGTGAAACATCAAAACCAATAGCACTCGCCTGTTTATCATCAAGAAATTTCCCACGATAGGTATAGCCACTGGTGTCATTAGAAGAGATTAACTTGGCTTTATCACCAGAATGTCGAACTTTAGCAGGATGGTTAGTAGAAAGGCTTTGTTGCTGACCCGTAATGTAGCATAAACCTGTCTCGCTACCATCCAGAGTATCGTAAGCAATCCAACTTGCTTGAATAGAGGCATCTTTCCAAGTATTTACATTAGGATCGACTCCCATTTCTACCGTCCAACAAACCAATGCCGATCCTTGATCAAGCAAACCCTTTTCTTTAGGTAATACTTTAAATAGTGCTGGAGTCTCGATATCACTAAGCCATTGGGTTAAAAGCACGTTATCAGTATCCACAAAGACAATATGACTAGTAATCAAATCATTTATTACTGTACCTTTTTTAATATAGTTATAAACAGCAGCCACTTTACGGTGTGAATATTCGGATGCACACCATGCCTGTAATTGCTTTTTATAGCCTTCAAAATACGCTTTTTTCTTACCACCAAAACTCGCATAATCTTCTGCAACATATTGCAATTTATCAGCAAGCGGATGTGGAGCTTCACCACTACTTCGGCTCGCAGACTTTTCTGTAGCCGGTAAAATAATCTGTGTCTTTTCCAGTACTGATGCCTTTTTAAAATTTCCTTCGCCATCAATAACTATATTGATATGGGTATTTTGCAGTGTATGACTGGTGGGCATTAACGGTTGCTGTCCTGCTTCAATCGGCAAATCCAGTGCCATAGCCATTTCATAAGTCTGATAAAGCTTTTCCATCCAGCTCATAACAGCGCCTCTTCATCCGCTACGCCCAGTAAGTTGGCACCGACACCGAATTCTCTGATGCTCATAGGACGTACAAAACGACTGATCAAACACTCTTCAGGGCGAGGAAATTCCAAAAGCCCATTCTTCAACGTTGCTTGCCAAAAGTTACTATGCAGTTCGTCGATACCTGTTTCATCCGGATAGGCAAAGCTGTGAAACATTAAGCCAAAAGGTATATCGGGAGTTTCATCATAAACACCTTCACCTTCACCAAATACGCAAGGTTCTATATAAGCCTGACAATCGCGAGTCCCTAAAAAAATATCCTGTTTGCCGCCTTTTTCCAAAGTGCGCTTTAGTATATTGAAGTGTTTACCATCTATGCGATCAGCTGCCAATTCAGGACGATGTTCGTTCCATTCAAAATGCGCTTCAACCTGATATTCGACATCCCGTAAAAAAGTATAAATGGCTAAGCTATTGCCACCACCCCAAACCAAGGGTTTAGTGCCTTTGGTTTGCGTACGCAGTGGTTTCATGACTCTTACTTTATCAACATGCCAAATCAGCGTTGGCTTCCAATAGATGGATTTAAGTACCCCTTTGATCGCTTCATAAGTCGGCAGATGATAGGAACATTTCTCACCGCCCACTTTGGTAATGGGATCAGTAAATAAGGCATATCGGCCCCATAATCGAAAACTAATACTGTTTTTCACAAGTACCCTTCTTTGGATTTATAAAAAATAATTGGGGTGGACAGTTATTGTCTAACTGCCATTAAATTAAATATTCTGTCTGTTTGGAGTAAAAAAGCTTCAGCTGTTTTATAAAGCAATAGCTAAAGCTATTGCACTCCAAGTTTTATACTGCTTTCACTTATTTTAGAGACTGTGTGCGCTTGCTTACGCATCCTACATAATAATTACTTCAGTCTTACCAACAGGCTCGGTAGATAAGCCGAATTCTTGGCTGTAGTAGCGCTCATCTAGGTAATACACGCCTTCGCCTGGATGAATTTCAATCACTACATTTTGATCCTGTAACTTTCGCCACACATTTGGAAATACGTTAACGCTAAATTTTTGCGCTTGCTTTAAACAGCTATAGTAAGAAGCCGCCTCGAA
>CAMDOP010000187.1 GCA_945903675.1 Crenothrix polyspora | reverse complement strand
AGGATTTTTAATAAAACTAACTGTTTTATCAACTTCATAATTAGGTGTAGTTTCATGTTCGTCATTTAAAGGGTTCGCGTTGCTAGTTGTTGGTGTTGTTTGATTAAGAATGGGTAATTGATTGAGTTGGCTGGGTTGGTTCGACGTTGCGCCAGGCACTCCCCCGACTTTACTGTTATCCTCGTTAGTCGATGATTTCGAGTGCTCGCTACGTTTAGCAACGTTTGTAGGGGTATTATTGGGCGTGAAAATTTCTGCCGCTTGTTCACTATGAGAGAAATCAACATCAACCGTAGCTTCCGCTCGAATATTTTCTTGGCCTAAAACAGGGATAAGAATTGATTCAATTCTCCGCACGATACCCTTTTGTAGCTCATCGATATACTTTAGTTGCGTTTGATCAATCATACTTTCTGCAGATTGATTATCAACTTTACTTAGTAAATTACCGTTTTGATCAATGATAGTTACGTTTTCTGCAAGTAGCTCTGGAACACTGTTAGAGATAAGTTGCAAAATACCATTAACCTGCATTTGATTTAATTTTCTACTGGGATGTAACGATAAAATGACAGAGGCGGTAGGCGTTTGTATGCCGCGAACAAATACAGAAGGTTTTGGTATCGCTAAATGTACTCTAGAAGTTTCTACAGAGGCTATGGAATTGATAGATCTAGCTAATTCACCTTCAAGAGCTCGTTGAAAATTAATCTGTTCTAGAAATTGCGAGGTACCCATTTTTTGGTTTTCCATCAGTTCGAAACCGATGCCACCTGTTTTAGGCAAGCCTTGGGTGGCCAATTTTAACTTTACATCATGCACACGATCGGCAGGTACAAGTATGGCAGCGCCGTTCTCAGCGAACTGATAAGGAACATTCATTTTTTGTAATGCGGCAATAACTTCGCCACCATCCCGATCAGCGTAATTGGAAACTAAGATCTTATAATCTGGTTTGTCAACCAACACCCACGTGAAAAGTATAGCGCCTATCACTAAAGTAATAGAAACGCCCAAGGCGATATTAGTGCCCCATGAGCTTTGTAAAAACTTGCTCAGAGAAGAATTAGATTCATTCACAGAAGGCATAATAAGTTAGTTTTTTAGCTATTGATAAAATCTAGCGATTTTATCTTAGGATTAAAAGGTGCTTTATGTAAGCTATTTGATTCATTATATACATTCTTGATGGGTGTGGTAGTATTAAAAACAATATTATATTAATGATATTAATGATATTATTGATACTCTATAATATATAGGTTATTTTTTGAATTATTTAGTTAAGGTGTTTATATGATTGCAATTGATGGTGGAAAAATTGAAGCAATGATTGCTCAAATGCGTAACACTGTTTCAAATGTAAAGCTTCCGAACTCAATTGAGTCCAAAGTTAATCAATCGCAGTCAGCGAGTGGAGTGGATTTTGCGCAGGTTTTTAAAAATCAGCTTGAACAAGCTAATCAACTTCAGAACAATGCCCAAGAGCTAGGGCAGAAATATACGTTAGGTGATAACTCAGTGAACCTTTCGGATGTGATGATAGGTTATCAAAAATCATCGATTGCCTTGCAAGCAACGGTACAAGTTCGTAACCGCTTAGTGTCTGCTTATCACGACATTATGAATATGCAAGTTTAATGAGCTAATTAAAGACTGGGTAGCGTGGCTTTTTCAATTTTATAGAGCCATGATAAAAGCTCTGCCACAGCTTTATATAGACTAGGTGGGATTTCTTGGTCCAAATCTACTTGCATCAAGAGTGCAACCATCTCCTTAGATTCATAGACGTACACATCATTTTCTTTGGCCAGTTTGATAATTTGATCGGCAATCATGCCTTTGCCCGCAGCAATGACTTTGGGTGATTTGCTGCCGGCTGTGTAGGCCAGTGCGACGGCTTGTTTTAAGCTCAGATCTTTAGGTAGCGCCATTGTCGAAGTAGGTTTGTAAGTTTTCTAAAGATATGCCAGAGCTAGCGAAAGAGTGTATCAACTGCTCACTATTGTTTTTTAAAAGAGTGGCCGCATCAGCATTATTGGCATGTAATTGTATATGAGCCACATCGTCTTTAATGCTGATCGTCGCTGAAATGTGCCCCAAATTGGGCATATCTAACTTAATAGTGGTGTTCCAACTGGCATTATAGTCAGAGTCGTTTTGTTTGTTCTGGTTCGGCTCGTTATTCTCATCTTTATGCACATCCCATTGCATAGTTTGGCCTGGCCAGACCTCACCTTGCCAAGCAAAATGCTTGTTTTCCATCGCCTCAAGTTGCATGGGGATTAATTGATTGTTTACCAGAGTATTATTTTGCGGTTCTTGTCGGATTTGCTCGACGGTTCGCTGACCTTCGCTCCATTGTTTTAAATGAGACTCATAAAAAACACCGCTGTTATTAATCGCATTATTGAGTCGGCTCGCCAATTGCGTCGGATCGGGTTCGTTACTGGTTGTAAGAGGTGTGGTGCCTGCAATCCGATTGGGTACTGGATTTTTTTCTAGTAATTGCGATAATAATTGTCCGGTATCACTAATAACCGTATTTCCTAAACTAACAGCTTGTAAACTGACAGAGAAGCGAGGCTGGTTATTGTCGTTTGACAGCAGTGTTAATATGAGTTGATCGCCGACTTTAAATTCAGCCGGTAGACGAAGTTGAATAATAGAACCAGTTTGTAAACCATTGTTGATTTTTATGATGGAATTGCCATCAAGGGTTTTGACAATCTGCCCCTGTAATTGTTTACCAATGGCGATTTGATCAAATTTAACAAGGTCGTCTTGATGAGGGCTGGCAACCGTCTCGGTAGTGCCTAAAGATGCGGACGCAGAAACTGGAGAGTTACTGGTCAAATTGACATTTATAGCCATATTAATAGGTATTTTTGTTGTAGGCCTGTTGCAGTTTTTGTTCTGTATCAACGCTGTTAATCATTAGCGCGAGTTCTTCCTGCCAAAGCCTAGTGATATCAAACAGCTTAGCGTTGGATGCTATGATGTCAGTCAATAACCGTTCAGCTTTTATATTCGCTTCAGGGCTCAATGATTGTTGTTTAGAACAAGCCATGAGCATATCTATTTGCTGCGTATAACTGACATCTAAATCTTCAAAATCTTGCCATTCTCGCTGATTAGCCGCGATCAGCATTTGCTCTGCAAGCGCTAAAAGCCTCTCATAAACAACAATAGTGTCATCAGCGTTCATTAGGAAGCCGTACTGATACTTCTTGGGCCCTCTGCTGGCAGGTCAAGATTTTGGCCTATAGTCACCCAAGCCTCTTTTATGCCCTGCAATAATTGATAGGCTTCATCTAAAAGTTCAACTTGGTTTTGAAGATTACCGGTTAGTAATTGTTTGATCATATAAAGGTAAAGTTCATCCAAGTTTTTGGCTAATTCACCGCCTTGGTCAAAGTCTAAGCCGCCCCGTAAACCGCCATCAATCATAGTTACCGCATGAGTAATAGCCTTGCCTTTTTCTTCTATTTCCTGCTTTTGCATATGATATTTAGCTTTAACGATGGCAACTAAAGTCGCCTCAATTAATAGCGTAATTAATTGATGCGGATTAGCAGTAGAAACTGAGGTTTCTAAGCTAATGTTGTTATAAGATTTTGAAGCTGATTTACCGTAGACGTTCATAAGATTAATTGTTGCTGCTATTGTTTTTAACCATTGCATCAAACTGTCCGGTCAGATAAGTGGTTGTAGCTGTCATTTTAGATACGATAGTATCAAGGTGGGTAAACATCGATTGATAATGAACTTGCAGCGCTGTTAAACGAGCTTGGGTTTTAATCATATTTTCATTCGTAGTTTTAATGGAAGCGTTTATGCCCTCTTTTCTAGCGGCAATTAAACCTCCCGTTGACGTATAAGAGTCTATCAGTTGGGAGATACTTAAAGCGATACCTTTGGTGTAAGTTACTTTTCCCCTTGGTCCCGTGCCACCGCCTAAGATTTTAACCGTCAAGCCTTCGCTAGCATCACCCTTGGCGCCAATTAAGTATTGGCCAACGGCGCTTAAGGCTTGACCATTGATGCTGCCTTTCATCACAACACCTGCTTTGGCGATACCTGTGCCGCCCAAAATACTGCTGGCCGCGTTACCCGACAAACTAATCGATGACTTAAGACCAAAGCCATTGGATATAAAATTAATTTTGCCGTCGCTAGAGCTGCTAACTAAGGCAGAAGAGCCTGCGTTTATAAAGCTAGCATTAGTATTAATTTTTGCTTGCAGTTCTGTCACTAAGTCACTGGCAGTGGCATAAGTGCCCGCGCTTAAGGTCAGGGTTGACGGCACGCCATCTAAAGTGAATTGTAAGGTATCGTTGCTGCCGGCAGTAATAATAAGGCCAGCGGCTGTATTGCCGTTTAAAGTGCCTTGACTGGCTAGCTGGCTAATATTGACGGCATAACTACCGGTTTTAGTCGCAGCTGTTGCGCTGGTGTAACTGATTTGCTTATCCGTGCTTGTACCGGTAGCAGTGAATAAGCTTGCTACTTTATCGTAGGAATTAGCAATGGCAGCTTGTAATTTGCTTGAATCTAGCGCCAGTGTGCCATCTTTTTGAAAGCTAATGCCCAATTGATTTAAATTTGTAAAGCCTCCGCTATTAGGTAAGGCAGCGGTTAGCGTACTGCGAATTTGATTTTTTATCGCCCGTAGTGATGATTCACCGTAAAGAGCTGCACCGGTTTTAGTTTTTATATCATAAGCGGTCACCGAAGTGATCGTGCCGATTAAGGTGTTATAGCCGCTGATAAAATTATTTAAATTAGTGGTAAGGGTATTGGTATTTCTGGTGAGGCTGAGTGTAGTAGGATTACCTGTGTTGATTTTTTGCAAAGACAAGGTTACGCCGGTTATCGCGTCAGTAATGGTATTACTTGATTTGGTGATGACAATGCCATCAATCTTAAGTTGTGCGTCTTGCGCTTTGTTTAATTCTGAAAGTGCTTGGCCGCTATTATTCGAAGGATCGTAGTTCAACAGCTCAGCAAGGCCCGCATCACCTGAGACAGCGATGCTCATACTTTGCGTTTGGCCGGTTTGCGTGTTCGTGAGTACTAAGCGGTTAGGCGTGCTACTACCATCATTGATAAGCGTGGCAGTAATGCCAAGGCCTGCGGCATTGATGGCCGCGCTGATGCCGGTCAGGGTGTTGTTAGAGCTATCAATGGTAACCGTTTTTGAGCCTGAGGCATTATTAGTAAAAGAGGCGCCGGTATAGCGTCCATTGCTAAGGCTACCCCCTTGAATGTTGCCAAAATTAAAACTGATAGTGCCCGAACCCACAGTCGCAGAGGCATTGCTGACGCCTGTGCTCACCAGTTTTTGGCTTTGAGCTAATTGATTAACTTCTAGACTATAATTACCCGGTACGGCGCCGCTCGTTAGTGAGCCGGTCACTGAGCTATTATCAGAAGCTGAGGCGCTAATGGTTTGAAAGCTGGCGCTATCTGTCAGGGCTTTAGCCGTCGCTTGATAGGTGACAAGATTATTTTGAAAAGTGCCCAAGGAACTTAATTTAGTGGTGTATTTAGAGGCCTGAGCCGTCAGCGCATTTAAGGGTTTTTGCTCTGCCGTCATTAAACTAGACACTAAACTGGTTACATCTAAACCTGAACCCAAGCCTGTTGAAGAAAGACCCATTGTAATATCCTCGTTTTTACTAAATTAAACGTGCATGCTCAAAAGCAGGCCTAGTTTTGGATCGAAGTTCTGGCTAAGGTTAATCGCACGATGGCCAGGGATTTCTCTAACCACTGTGTTGTCAAGGCTATCCCTAACTACTAATATTACTTTTTGGCCATTGTTAACCACTTCGAACTGAACATTGAGGCCATGGCTAGTAGCTAACTGATTTAGAGTATCAGCAGCTTTTTGCACGTCTTGAACTGGCGTCGGTGCTTGTTTGCTAAGGGTTGCAGCGGAATGGGCTGCATTGCCTACAATCTGTACTTTATCTAATAACGTTTTAATGTTTTCAGGTTGAGTATTGTCAGTAGACGCAGGACTCCCGGCAACGGTTGTTTTAAGGGTAGATAATGAATCCATGATAGCACCTATTCAGTTATATATTGATAGGGGATCTCTAATACTGCCTCACTCATGAACTAGACCTTTCAGTCTATAAAATGAAAAAACCACTATTAGAGATACCCCAAGTAGTGTCGGGCTAAAGTAATACTTTAGCCCGACCCAAGTCCATAACTTGCTAAAGCAAGAAATAGATTATCTCATTAACGCCATGATGCCGTTGTTTGAGGTGTTAGCTTGAGCCAACATCGCCATACCTGCTTGTTGCAAGATTTGTGATCTAGCCATAGAAGCCGTTTCTGCAGCAAAGTCAGTATCCATGATATGACTACGAGCATTAGTGG
>CAMDOP010000186.1 GCA_945903675.1 Crenothrix polyspora | reverse complement strand
TCATGATGCTAGTGAGGTCTTAACTGGCGACCTACCCACGCCCATCAAATACTTCTCAAGTTCTTTAACGACTGCTTACCGGCAAATAGAAGCTATAGCCTGTGAGGAGTTGATCGACTTATTGCCCGATCCTTTACAAGCCGCTTATCAAGTACTATTAAGTGTTGGGCAACAACCCGAAAGCCATCACCAAATCATTAAAGCCGCCGATACCTTATCAGCGTACTTGAAATGTTTGTCAGAATTACGTGCAGGCAATCTTGAGTTCAGCATCACCGCCCGTGAATTAGAGCAAAAGCTTAATGATTCAGCCTTACCTGAAGTTGCTTATTTTATGCAAACCTTTGTACCGGCTTGTGCTTTGCCTTTAGATGGTATTTTAAAGGGGCGTCCTGTTGTATCGCTATCAGTTTAATACTAGATAAAAGAAAACATTTTAAAAATTAATGTTATAGTTCAAAAAACCTTATGTCCAAGACTTTTAATGGCCATTATCCCCTAACACAAATAATGCTAAAACATGGATAGTCTGATTAAACCCTATAACGACAGAAGAGCCTCTTTCGGTCGTCATGAGACTTTTTCGCTACGCTACGCGTGGTTAACTAAAGGCTTCCAAGCCTTTATGAAAAAGAAAGCCATCTTCAACTCCGATGAAGCCACCATAGAACTGGGTGTGGGTAAGAACATGGTTAACGCGATTAAATATTGGTTGCGAGCCTCATCGATGTTGGAAGAAAACTCAGAGGGTTTAGTTGCAACTGAGTTAGGTACAGCGCTTTTTTCTGAAAAGGGCTGGGATCAGTATCTTGAAGATGAAGCAACGCTTTGGTTGATTCATTGGTTACTCGCGAGTAATTTTGATACCTGTACCGCTAGCTATTGGTTCTTTAATTGTTTTCATAAAACTGAATTTACACAAGAAGAAGCCGCCGATGCCTTAGCTGAGTTTGTTAAGAGCAACTTAAAAAGAAAACATTCAGAGAAAACGGTGCGACAAGAAATCGCTATGATTTTAAGAATGTACACATCACCCAAGGTTAATGCAAAGACACTCATAGATGAGCATTTAGATGCGCCTTTAACGGCGCTTAACTTAGTGAGCGTTTCTGAAAGTGCGCATTTTTATCGCTCGTTCGCCAGTCAGCAACCGAATCTTCCTATTGGCATTATAGGCTTTGCCGTGAATGAATTGCTTAATCAACGTCGGCTTAACACCTTACCGATTAGCGAATTAATGTATGGTCAAAAATATGGTGTTGCACTTGGAGGTTTATTCAGATTGACCGAAAGTGCCTTAATCGCCAAATTAGAAGGCTTGATTAAACACTATCCAGCGGTATTTCAAATAAACGAAACTGCCGGTATCAATCAACTTTACCGAAGTGATAGCCACATCACATCCCTACAATTTTTACGTGATCACTATCAAGCAGAAGCATGAAAGATAATAGCCTCGACACCCTCATCCAACTGGATACACACTATACCCGCTCGATTAATCTTGAGAGAGACGCGGATTCTAGTGATGTATTAAGCGCTTATATTCCCACGTCAAGAGCCCTGCAAACACTGATTCAAATTACTGATACTTTTCATCAAGAATCTTATCCAAGGTCATGGTCACTCATTGGACCTTATGGGTCTGGGAAGTCATCCTTTGCGGCATTCTTAGCGCATTTACTGGAAAATAAAAACACTAAAAATAGTGGCATCGCACAAGACATATTACAGCGATACAATCCCGCATTAGCGGACAAAATTAATGACAATATTCAAGATAGCACTGCTTACTGCACTGTTTTATTAACCGGTAGTGCTGATTCTTTAAGTCAACGTTTTGTAGAAGCGCTTTATCGGGCCTCAATAAGGTATTGGGATCAAGAGCCGTTGCC
This sequence comes from Crenothrix polyspora, assembly GCA_945903675.1. Classification (GTDB taxonomy): domain Bacteria; phylum Pseudomonadota; class Gammaproteobacteria; order Methylococcales; family Methylomonadaceae; genus Methylobacter_C. The sequence goes on along the minus strand of CAMDOP010000186.1, from coordinate 4,564 downwards.
TGCAATCGTAGATGAGTTAGAACAAGCAACACACGCGACCTTGACTAGCACTGACATTATCAATTTGTTAAAAAAATTGAAACAAGCAGTGCATAAAAAGTCAGGTAAAGGTGTACTCATTATTATTGATGAGCTCGGTAAGTTTCTGGAATATGAAGCAAGACACCAAGGCTCTAATGATATTTATTTACTGCAACAATTAGCAGAAATCGCTCAACACGGTGGTGAAACTAATATTCTGTTAGTCGTGTTAATGCATCAAGCCTTTGAGCAATATTCAAAAGGTTTAGGCGAAGATTTTAAAAAAGAATGGTTAAAGGTACAAGGTCGATTTGAAACTATTCCCTTTTTAGAAACGGCTGAACAAACCCTGCGAGTTATGGCCGCCGCTTTTCGGAATCAATTGAATGACGCACAACAACTTGCCATTAAAGCCGATGTGACTCGTATCGTGCAGGTGTTGGATAAGCAAGGTGGCTTGCCTGCTGGGTTAAATATAGAGCCTGCTATTTCGGTTTTAAGTCAGTGTTATCCCTTGCATCCTATCGCGGCTTTAATATTACCTACGCTCTGTCAAAAAGTAGCACAGAACGAAAGAACCTTGTTTAGCTACTTGGGTAGCCAAGAATATTATGGTTTTAAAGATGCCCTTAATCGCATAGAGCAGGTGGGTGACTGGGTTTTACCGTGGGAAATATTTGAATACTTTATACAAAATCAACCTGCCTCGACCACAGATCATTTAACCCATAGACGCTGGGCAGAAGTTATAACCGCAACAGAACGCTTAGGGCATGGTTCTGTTTTAGAAATGCAGCTTTTAAAAACGATTGGTTTATTCAATATATTAGGGAGTCAGGCAGGCTTTAAAGCCAGTCATGAATTATTGCATTGTTGTTTTTCGAGTGATGTTGATGTCAGTCAATTGCTGACTCTGTTAGAACACAAGTCGATTATTAATTACCGCAAATTTAATTCAGAGTATCGGATTTGGGAAGGGAGCGACTTTGATTTAGAGCTGGCTGTTAAAGAAAAAATACAGGAACTTGGGCGTATTAATCTTGCTGAGACATTAGCGCATCGGAATAAATTAGCGCCGATAGTCGCTAGAAAATACTCTATTAAGAATGGCTTATTACGGTTTTTTACCCCGCTATATATTGACGCGACCACTAAGCATGAGACGTTTACACAGACAGAACAGGCACAGATTATTTTTTTCTTCTCAGAAGATCAAGATGATAAAACTCAATTAGAACAACTGATAAAGAGCTATGCGCAGCCATTAACATTGTATGTGCTGTGTGAAAATGCCACACAAATTACAACCGTGGTGACAGAAGCGATTGCTTTAGAAAAAGTACAATCAGAACGGGCAGAAATAAAATCTGATCCTGTGGCACAAAGAGAATTAAAAGAAAGCTTACAAACAGTAAAAGCATTTGAAGCCGAATTACTACATCAATACCTAGAACAACCCGAGCTGCATAAATGGTTTTGGCAAGGTGATACATTAACCATTTCAAGCCGCCGTGCTTTACAAAATCAATTATCTCTGATGTTGGAGAAAGTTTATGATCAAGCACCCTTAATTAAAAATGAACTGATTAATCGTACCAAGGTTTCTGCGCAGGCTAATGGGGCAAAGAATAAATTAATTGCGGCATTATTATCCAAATCGCAGTTAGAAGATCTGGGCTTTGAAAAAACAAAATACCCCGCAGAAAAAACTATCTATCGTGCTGTGTTTAAAGAGACGGGAATACATGCCTGTATTAATGGTGAATGGCAGTTAACCAATCCCTCTGATGATAATAAATATAATTATGCCCCCGTATGGCAAGGCATCGCTGATGTTTTAAATCAAGCAACAGCCCCTAAAGCATTGGCCGATCTTTATAAGCATATCGAAGCGCCACCTTACGGTGTGCAAAAAGGGGTCACATCACTGCTTTTTATTGCCTATTATTTAGTGAATCAACGGTCATTGGCGCTGTATGAAAGTGGTGTATTTTGTCCTTTAATCACTCAAGAGCTTTTTGAAGTCCTGGCTAAACGACCTGATTTGTTTTCGGTTGAAACCATAGATTTTTCAGGAATCAGAGCGGATTTATTTAATCAATATTTAGAAACGCTGATTGGTCATGTGGCAGAAAACAGTACCTTGTTAGACATTGTTAAACCATTGGCAAAATTTATTAATCAACTACCAAAATATACCTTAACGACACAATCGTTAGAAGATAGAACAATGGCGGTAAGGGATGCGATTAAAAAGACACAAAGCCCTATGAAGTTATTATTTGAAACATTGCCATTGGCATGTGGTTTTCCATCAGGGTTAGATACTGATTGGAATGCTCATTCGACCAATGATTTTTTAAAAGAATTAGTTAAGCACCTAAATATCTTAAACAAAGCTTATGAGAACTTGCTTAACCAGATTAAGAATCAAGTAATTAATGCGTTTAAAGAACCAGCTGAGTTAAGTTTGGCTGAGCTTAGGGATGTACTTAAAACTAAATATTTTGGCTTAGAAAAGTACACGGTCGATTTACAAGGTTTAAAGGCATTTATTTTAAGATTACAAGGTGATCAAGATACCGATAAAGCTTGGTTAGAATCTTTAGCGGCTTTTTTAGGGAATGCACCGGCAGACAAGTGGCAACCAAATAATGTCACTAATGCTGAATATCGCTTGATTGAGTTTTGTAATCGTTTGGAACAATTAACGATTGTTCACTCTCATCAATTAAAAGCAGGAAAAAACACCCAAGTCACTGTCTTTCGTGTTGTTAGTCAGCAAGGGGAGACGGATAAAGTGGCTTATCTTAATCAAGCCCTTAAAGATGAAGCTAAGGCTATTGTTAAAGGAGAATCTAGGTTTAAAAACGCAGATAAACAACTAAAGCTAGCAATCATTGCAGAGCTACTAAGTGAAGTAGATTAATCATGCATTTTAACAGGATACACAAATGAGCGATAAACCGGTAAGGCATTTATTAGGGATTTCTGGTGGCAAAGACAGTGCGGCTTTAGCTATTTATATGCGCGATAAAGTACCAGAAATGGAATACTTTTTTGCGGATACGGGTGCTGAGTTGACTGAGACTCTGGAGTTTGTTGATTTAATGGAAACCTATTTAGGTAAAAAAATCACCCGTATCAATGCAGGGCGGGATTTTGATTATTACTTAAAATTAAATGGGAATATGTTACCGACGGCTCGTTCTCGATGGTGCACGATTAATTTAAAGCTTAAACCTTTTGAGAAATTTGTTGGCGATGATCAAGTAATTAGTTATGTCGCTCTTCGAGCTGATGAGCCTTATCGTACTGGTTATATTTCTACCAAACCCAATATAAAAGCGTGTTACCCATTCAAAGAAGATGGCCTAGATATTAATGATGTTAAAAATATCTTAGACGAGTCTGGTCTGGGTATGCCTAAGTATTATGAATGGCGTAGCCGGTCGGGTTGTTACTTTTGTTTTTATCAAAGAAAAATAGAATGGATTGGTTTATCTGAAAGACATCCAGACCTTTTTGAAAAAGCTAAAGAGTTTGAGCTTTATCACAAAAACTTAGGTCGTACCCATACGTGGTCACAAGATGAGTCATTAGAGGAGATGGTTGCTCGAAAAGATGAAATAAAAGCACAGTTTGCTTTAAGCCAGGATAAGCCTAAAAAACTTAATAATTTGATGGATGTTTTATCGGATGATGATTCAGATAATGACGACGATGGATGCTTGGTTTGTTTTAAATAATTCATAAGGAAATTTAGCAATGGCATTAATTAGCAATGAAGGCGAACCATGTTCACGATGGTGGATTAGTAAAGCAATAGATATTATTAAAACAGATAGAGAGATTTTTTCTAGCAACAATATGCGCAGAGCCAGACTCGAGCTTATAGCAGGGAAAAACAGACTCACTACAATAAAAGGCTGGATGATTGCTGCACAAATTATAAAAAATGGCAGAATGAACAAAGAGCATGAATTAACTGATTTCGGTTTAGCTATTCATCTTCATGACCCTGCATTAGAAAAATCTTCGACGTGGTGGGCGTTTCATTTGGCGACCTGTTTTTCAACAGTAAGCGAGCCGTATGCAAGTTTTTTTCTGAATTTAGATAATCTATCAAAGGATTGGGTGAATTGGACGCCGTTAATTGAAAAAATACAAAACACATTAAAGCAAGATAATGGTGAGTCCTACAAAGATTCAACAATGGATTCACTGTTGGGCAGTGTACGTAAAATGTTTGTTGACGATCGACCTCTTGCAGAAATAGGTTTGATCGAAACTCGAGAAAATCGAGAACAAGGTATTTCAATTCGACTTGGCTCACCTACACTCACCGATGAAATTATTATTCATGCTATAGCGATGATACGTTTTAATCGCTATAGAAGCATTGCAACTGTTGAATTTTCAGAGTTAACTAAAAATGGCTTAGGGCATTTTTTATGCTGTTCACCTTCCGAATTACGTGAACATCTGCGTCGAATGAAACAATCGAATAAATGGCAGGCTTATTTTAACTTCAATGAGCAGG
>CAMDOP010000185.1 GCA_945903675.1 Crenothrix polyspora | reverse complement strand
TCAAACTCTTCAGTTTAAATCAGCTTTGCCACTCAATAAGATGAGCAGCCAATCTTGGCTCGCCTACATACCTAAACGTTAAAAATTACTTCTTATTGTGTTGTTGCTGTGTCGATTATTTGTTAACATCACTAACAATCGCTACAAGCACCCACACAAATTATTTTGATCATATTTTTAAAGAGCGTGGAACCGAAGCCCCATTCAGCTGACCTATTATACAGAGCCGATTCAACTTGTCAACTCCTTGTCGACTTTGTTTTTCAACCCAGAACCAAGTAAGCCTCAGCCCCAAGTAGCCGACTATTATAACAACTCAAACCAACTTGTCAAACTTCCTGTTTAACTTAATTTCCACCTCCTGTGCTTTCGAATCAACCTAAACCCGAAAGAACTGCGCATTATACAGATCAACAGATTTCAGTCAATCGCTAAAACTATTTTCTATTAGCACTCTTATCATCAACATGACTTAGCTTTTAATGTAACTCGCCAATTCAACTCACAAATTTCAATTATTTATTTAGTGAATGCAAGCACAATTAAAGTGCTTTTCTTACCTAACTGCTAGAAAGATTAATGCCGAAACTATTGGCATTATGCATTCCATCAAGTCATTATTTTACAATAGCTATATACTGTAAGAAAAACACAGCAGACACAAATCTACTCTTAATTGTTTTACCTACAACTTATATAAAACATCATTTTCTTTATCTTCTTTCGACTTACCCTTACGATTATCCTGATCCATCCTTTCCTTGCCAAATTTTGCAATCATTTCTTCCCAGTTCGTATAATTCTCATACCCTTTATAACCAGATTGCTTTCTTTGTTGATATATTTCCTTCCCTAATGCAATAATTTCATTTGGTTTTTTACCATCCACTGCAGAAAGAAATTCCTTGTCATCTTTTTTTGCATCCCTTATTGTCCAAAAAGAGACCTCAAATTCAATACGCGCATCTGTAGACAGTCTATTTTTTAATGTCTTTACTGAACGTTAGGCAGATTTTGTATTATGTCCATTAATTTCTTCTCCCTTACCGCAAGCCATTAAAGTTGCACAGCTAAGAACAAGTAATAACGCTGGTAGTTTTTTCATAAAGATAACCTCGAGACTGTCAGTAGATTCATGTTATGGTATTTGTAACGTTAGATCATTAAACAAAGTAAAATGATCGGATATTATAACCTTGAGCTATGTTTATATGCTGGAATTTATTCAATTATTAAATCAGCGATACCAAACAATTTTGAGTCATTCTAGTAATGAGTCTTATAAAATTAAATTTCAGCAGCGTATTGAACAGTTACTATTAGTTGAAGCCTTTTTACGAAAAGGTCAACTTATTAGCGCTTCGCCCAAACACCTTCTCAATATTACTCTAATAGGCCCTACACAAGCAGGCAAAAGCACTATAGCTAACCTGCTTTTAAATACTAATTCTGCTGTTGTAAGTCCATTAGCCAGCTATACAGTTCAACCCCACGGCTTTTGTCATGGCTTAAGTCTTGATTCATGCGCAGGATTGCAGCAGTATTTTGGTCGTTTTCAACAAATACACCCATCACATATTTCAAGAGATCGTTACGACTGTTACTCATTAGATAAAGTTACTTCAAATTCACCCTTTTTACCCAACTGTATACTTTGGGATACACCTGACTTTGACTCTATAGACTCATCAACTTATAGAGAAGGTGTGTTTCGAGCCGCAGCCTTGGCTGATATCGTAATTATAGTTGTTAGTAAGGAAAAATATGCTGACCAAACAGTTTGGGATATGGCAACTTTGCTTGAACCTCTACAACAACCGACAATTATTTGTTTAAATAAGTTAAGTGAAGGCACAGAAGAGCTATTAATTAATTCATTAAGAGATAAATGGCTAATTGCCAGAAAAGATGAATTCCCAGACATAGTACCTTTATTCTACCAAAAACAAACTGGACTCCCTTTTTGGCCTAAAGACAAACATACCCTACTTAAAGAATTAGTCAAAAAAACTAATTCCAAGATGCACGCTGAATATGAACAAGATCTTATAAAAAAATATTGGCCTGAATGGATAGAACCCATTAATGCGGAGCACAAAGCGCTAACTAATTGGAAAGAACTAGTCGAAGATGGCATTTGTGATGCCATAGAAAATTATCAACGTGATTATTTAAACCATCCACATCACAATGATACCTTTCAAAAAGCTTTAGTAGAGCTTCTTAAATTATTGGAAATACCCGGTCTTTCCAAAATTCTAACAGGGGCACGTAAAACAATTACTTGGCCTGTAAGGCAAATAATGAAATTAGGACACAAGAAACAACCAATTGCCGATAATAGTCTAGAATTAACTTTATTAAACCAGCTTGCCGAACATGTTTTAATTCAACTTGCTGATAAGTTACTTGATCATGCAGAGCAACCATATCAGAAACAGTGGTGGAAAGAATTTAGTCGCCTGTTACGTAGTCAAAGGCAAAACATATTAACTGACTTTAGTTATGCTGCAACTGCTTACCATGACTCATTCCAACAAGATGTAGAAACTACAGCACAGCACTTATACAATAAACTACAAGATCAGCCTTTTTTATTAAATAGCTTACGCGCAACTCGAGTTACTGCAGATGCTGCAGCTATTGCCTTGACTTTTCAAATGGGCGGAATTGGCCTGCATGATTTTTTTTTAGCCCCAGCTATACTAGCCATTAATACCCTATTGGCAGAAAGTGCCTTAGGTAGCTATTTGCAGAAAAGTGAACTTACCTTAAAAACCCATCAATACAATACAGTAAAACAGAATCTCTTTGTCAATATCATAAGTTTAAAACTTTTAGCTCTTCCTGAGCTATTATCAACAACAAATCATTTCAATATTTCTGCAACTCAATTACAAGCCGCAGCAAATACACTTACCGAAAAACGACATGGACTACGATTACTCTAATTTAGTTAAGAAAACCCAGCACTGGGCTTCTCAGGCTCAAATAAATGGCTGGATTAATGATGACATTGTTAAGCAAATATATCAGCACGACGACACCAGTACTTCAGATACTTTATTTTCAAAAGATGACCTTAGCGACTCAAGACCCCTTATTGTCGCTTTTATGGGTGGCACGGGCGTTGGAAAAAGCTCATTACTTAATCGACTAGCAGGCAAAGCGATCGCTAAAGCTGGCGTGGTGCGCCCCACATCTCGCGAAGTAACTTTATTTCATCATAATTGCTTCACTATTCAACACCTACCTAACTCACTTCCTCTCGGCGCAACTCAGATTTGTCACCACAATGATGATTTAAAAAAGAATATTGTCTGGATTGATATGCCCGATTTTGACAGCACCGAGTCTAGTAATAAAAAGTTAGTCCAACAGTGGTTGCCTCATATTGATGTACTCATTTACGTGGTTAGTCCCGAACGCTATAAAGATCAAAAAGCTTGGCAATTATTACTTTCAGAAGGCTCGCAACATGCTTGGCTATTTGTTTTTAATCAATGGGATAGAGCTGAACAGGAACAATATAATGATTTCAACCAACAACTCCATATAGCAGGTTTCGTAGAGCCTCTTATTTTCAAGACTACTTGTACAACCAATCTGCAATCTGATGAATTTACTATCTTAGAAGATAAAATAGTTTCTCTTTCAACTACGCATATAATTAAGCAGTTAGAACATCATGGCATGCAAGCACGTATGCTTGATTTAGAACAAATACTAATCCCTATTAAACGCTCACTTGGCTCTAACCAGGCCATACAAAAAACGACTAACCTTTGGCATTCCCAATGGGCGCTTACCAATAAATTACTCAAAGTGGGACTTACCTGGCCCATGCAAAACCTAGCTACTTATTCAGCAGAGCACGCCGCCGATATTCTTTTGCCACAGACTAATGCTTATATATCTCTTTGGGACAACTGGGCTCAAAGTCGTTTTGACGATGGTCTTAATGAATTTTTTATGAGTATCAACCAATTAGAAATTCCTGCAGGCCCATTTAAACGACTCATACAAGCCATACGTGAAGATGTGCCAACAATCGTACAAACACAAACCGAATTAGCGACTCGACTTGCATTAATAAATCCAGGTAATTTAGTTCAACGCACCTTTCTAAAAGGCATCCGCTTATGTGAACTTATACTGCCATTATTAGCTATGACTTGGGTTGGTTACAAAGTATTTATGGGATACTACACTAGCAATTTATTAGACAATCACTATCTTGGCATTGATTTCGCAGTGCATAGCGGATTATTAATCTCACTAACTTGGATCATACCCTTTTTTATTCTCAAGAAAGCACAACCTTCTCTGAAATACAGTGCGCTAAAAGGTCTTCATAAGGGCTTACAAAATGCTTTCAACATAATTGAGCGAGATGTTTCAATACGCATCTCAACTATCATTGAACAACATGAGGTCCAAGTTGATGAACTTTCGATACTTATTGAGCACTGCAACACAAATGTGCCAAACCAAGATTTGTCACTAGCGAATGACAGCCCCTTAAATCGAATGCTGATGAAATAAAAGTTATATTTACCATCTGGTCTTGCTGTGCATGAAGGAGTACTCGACAATAAATTGGCTAAATATTACATAATTTGGTTTCCTGATTGACGACTTAGGGATACTATTACCTACGCGTGTAGGGGAACACATAAAAATAATTATCCCTGTCAATCACTCTAACCAAAACATTTAATCGAGACGCCTCAATGGAAACATACTTACCCCTTATCAAAACCATATTTGCCGACTGGGTGCAATTAACAATAAACGAACCTTTGTATGCTGGAGCACTAGCAGTCATTGCTTGGTTGCTCACTGCAAGTCTTTACAGCATTAAGATTGCCTTTTTAAATAGGCAATCGACTGCCAGAGAAAATGCTCGATTAGATGCTATCAATCAACTAAGCGCAGCGCAATTACAAGAGCAAGAACTGCAACAACAACTATCAGAGAATACTGAACAACTAAAAATAAGCCAAGAATTGGCTATAAATGAATCCAAACGCGCATCAAACTTGGAGGATCAGTTAAATGATCGTAATAAACAAATAGCGACTACTATTCAATCTTTCTCAACTAGCTTTGATCTTGGCGAACGTGCATTACCGATAACTGAAGACCTGAAAGCGGAAAGTTTATGGCAACAATTTGATAGGACTATCATTTTATTAATCAATCGTTTACGTAATGAGCAGGAAACGACCGCAGAATTACAAAAAGCTTTTCAAACCGAAACACTAAAAAACACTGAAAATGAAGCCGTCATATCGACATTACAAGCAGGCATAGCAGCCCAAACTATTAATATATCGAAGTTAGAACGGCTATTGGAAGAACAAAAAATTACCCTACAGCAACAACAAGAACATGCACAACTTGTTTTAATTCAAAGCTTGGCAAATAAACAAGTAGAAGTCGTTCATAACAATACGCAAACACAAGCCAACATCGATTTAGTCAACAGCCAAACTCTTGTTAATGAGGCGCCTGCGACTCCATCTGAAGCTATTGTCCCCATTGAGCCCATTAACGAAATCCTATCTACACCGATTACAACGTTTGCTACTGAATCAACAACAAACGCTGATATAACCGAACTACCACCTGTAAAATCCTCGAAAGATCAACTAGGAAAACTTAAGGGGTTTTTTGGAAAGAAAAAATCAACCATTACCACACCTGAAATTGCTAAAGATCAACAGACTGATGTACTTATTGAACAACCGCCAATAGAGATAGAACCGGCTACTATTAAGCCAACTAAAAGTCCACTTAAGAAAATGAAATACTATTTCGGTGAACCAAAACAAAGCACCGAAACTAAACTCGAAGTTGCTGAAACGCGCCCTACACCAGTGGAGATTGAACTCGAGCCAAACAGCTCTGCTAAATTTTCATTTGCTAAACTTAAAAGTATAATTAGTAAATTGCCATAATTTTTAATTAGATAAGGCGTAATAAGTAACACCATCTTTATAGGGGCAACTTTGGACTGCCAATTTAAGGCTATACAGTGTGAATAGTATATCGTTCCCAGGCTCCACGCTCATCGTTATACATAAGTTTTCTATTGCGAAGATCAATCCAATTCCCCCCTTTGAAAAAGGGGGGTTAGGGGGGATTTTTCAAATATCACGCGCTTCAAATCCACCCAAGCGGTAGCTGTAGGCCGGAATAAAACCATACTAGTTTCCGGAATGCTAGTGATGTGTATGCAGGAAACGCTCAACTCGCTTATGCTAACAAAGTGCATAGGATGTGCCGACGTTAGGAGGCGCATCATTCCTGAACGATGCGCTTCACTTTGTTCCGCACATCCTGGCGCCCTACCAGGAAATATCCGAGCAAGCATCGGCTTCAAGGCTTCTATCATGGCGGATTGCTTGCGAGACTGTGAAAGTATTTATGTGGGAGAGGCTTTAGCCTCGAATTCGAGGCTAAAGCCTCTCCCACATAAATACTTTCACAGTCTCGCAAGCAATCCGCCATGATAGAAGCCT
>CAMDOP010000184.1 GCA_945903675.1 Crenothrix polyspora | reverse complement strand
TCTAAGTTCAGACAATCTGGATACCGCTAGAAAGCTTATACAGCTCATTCTGCAGTGGAAATAAAACAAACCGTCACAAACAACCTCAAGATGCACAACTTATTCAATCTACAGCACCTGCCGTTCCTTTTTCTAGTGAAATCAATGGCAATACATAAGCATATTCGCTTAAGATAGGGTTTAAATACAGGTTGTCTAATAATTTCAGTTAAATTTTATTAGTTCAATACCTTGGTGTATTAGCAATAAAATGGGCTCGTTTAAATAAGGAAGCATTAGTTTAAGCATTAAGAAGCCCGTTAGTAATGTCAGTGGAAAGCCAATACCAAACATATTTAGCTGTGGAGCTGATTTGTTTAAAATACCCAGTGCCATATTCATTATTAATAGTATAGTAACAATCGGCAGGGATAGTTGAAGTCCTGCGCTAAATATATGACTACCTAAAAATGCTAGATCTTGATATTGAAACTTGTTTATAGTGCCGTAGCTTACAGGCATTGTTTTAAAACTATTAGCTAAGCTTTCGATAAATAATAGGTGAAAGTCACAGCCTATAAAAAGCAATATTGCGAAAGCTGTCATTAATTGGCTTATAGAAGTTGATCTCCCTTGAGATTGTGGATCAAAAAAGGCACCAAAACCAAGTCCCATAGTCATACTAATCAATTCACCGGCTAAGCCTATTCCGGCGAAGATAATTTGCATTGAAAAACCGATTGAGAAGCCAATTAAAACTTGTTGGATCAAGATTAATAGACCATTCCATGAGAGCGGATCATGCTCAATTAAAGGAGGGATATTCGGAGCGATAAGCAGTGAAATAGCAAACCCCAATCCAATCTTAGCTGTCACAGGCACAGAGCGATTACTAAACACAGGCGAAATTGATAGAAACGCCATTACCCTAACAAATGGCCAAAAGAAATTAGCAATTAATTCATATAGTTGTGATGTACTAAATTCAACCAATTTAATAGCCTCTTAATTAGAATAAGAGGCAATATCAGTTAATATTCTACTGAGGTAATCGGTTAAAATTGTTAGCATCCATGGACCCAATATTATGAGTACGACAAAAATTCCCAGCAGTTTTGGAATAAAAGAAAGAGTCGTTTCATTTATTTGAGTGGCTGCTTGAAAAATGCTGACAATCAAACCTATGCATAATGCAGTGATGAGCATAGGGCCTGAAATTAATACAGTTACTTCAATTGCCTGGTGTCCAATGGACATTATGATTTCAGGTGTCATTATTATCTTGAATTAATGGAAGCTTTGACCTAACGATCCTAGAAGTAAATTCCAACCATCGACTAATACAAATAACATGATTTTGAAGGGCAATGAAACGATCGAAGGTGAAACCATCATCATCCCCATAGCCATTAAAATACTTGCTACTACCATATCGATAACTAAAAAAGGAATGAATATAGTAAAGCCAATTTGAAATGCAGTCTTAAGCTCACTAGTGGCAAATGCGGGTACTAATACTCTAAGCGGTACATCCTTTTCATTTTTTAATGGCGGTGAATTTGAGATTTTTAAATACAATGCTAAATCAGCCTGCCTAGTCTGATGTAACATAAATTCTTTTAATGGTTCGCTACCTTTATTAAACGCTTCAATAATATTAATTTTATTTTCAGAGAGCGGGGTATAGGCTTCTTGATAAACTTTATCAATTACTGGGGCCATCACAAATAAGGTAAGAAAAAGAGCTAAGCCTACTAATACTTGATTTGGAGGTGTGGATTGTGTGCCAAGAGCCATTCTTAATAGAGATAATACAATAATAATCCGTGGAAAACAGGTCATCATTAATACTACCGACGGTATAAATGAAAGCGAGGTTAGTAGAATTAATAATTCAAAATTGAGGCTATAGGCTTGGCCTCCTCCACTTGTTGGAATTGCGTTAAGAAGCGAAGGCATGGCAGCCATTGTTGAAGTTGGAACAACAATGCCTATGCTTAAAGCAATAGCGGCCAATAGCCATGTTTTGGTTTTTTTGGGAAGCTTAATCATTCGATTTAAATCTATATTTTTTAAACCATGACGAATTAATAATCATGGAAGAATGGTTAGTTTGCTTATTAACTATTATTGGTGGTGGTGAATCTAAAGTTATTAAAGCATTTATCGAGCCAGTTGTTACACCAAGAAGTATCCATTTATCGGCTATTTCAACCAACACTAAACGCTCATTAGCACTAATAGGTACATTTTCCTGTATAGAAAAGAACCCAGATTTCACAAATGTTTTTTTTCCTAACCGCTGAAAAAGCAACGCTATTAAAACGAATAGCGCTAAGATCATGAGGACTGGAATAAGTGCACCAAAGTATTCTGTAGTCATCGATTTAGTTTTTGAATACGACTAGTTGGACTAATGATTTCTGTTAGTCGGATACTGTATTTATTATTAACAACGAAAACTTCACCATTAGCGATTAATCGATCATTTATTAAAATACCTAATGGTTGACCAACAATCCCATCTAATTCAATCACAGACCCTTGAGTTAATTTCAAAAGATTTTTAATAGGGATTGTAGTGCGTCCTAATTCAACTGACAGACTTACAGGAATATCGAATATAAAATTAAGTTCAGGACTTTGAGTTTCTTCTTTAATGTCTTCGATTAAATCATTAAATACATTTTTAATATTTATTGATTCATCTTGAGTTGAATCATTTTTGATAAATTGGTCGGTCATTTGCGTTTCCTAGCTATCGTTATGGGAATTATCAATTAAATTTTCAATTCGTAAAGCATATTTGTTTTTTAATTTGCCATAACTACATTCCATGGCTTGAATATTATTGATAGTAACGTTAATTATTTCAGGTAGCTCAATGGGAATGACATCATTAACTTTCATATTTTGTATTTCGCCTAAAGTTAAATTAATCGTTGTTAATTTAGCTTTAAGTTCGACATCAAGGCTTTGTACTTCACGTTTTAACATGGCCGCCCAATTATGATCAACCGATGAGGATTGATGGGTCGTTTTGTTATGTAATAAGTCTTGAATAGGTGAAATTAGGTTAATAGGAATGCATAAATTTAAATTGCCAAATAATGAGCCGATTTCAATTTTAAATGATGTCGTTAAAACAATATCATTGGATTGAGTAATGCTAGCAAATTTTGGGTCAATTTCAGATCTAATTAGATCAATATTAACGTTGTAAATTTCTTCCCAAGCTTCTTGGAGAGATTCAAAAATAACTTTTAAAATGTGCTTAACAATTCGTTGTTCTGTTTGAGAGCATTCACGGTTACCCGTATTGTTAGGGAAAGTACCATTACTACCGAATAAATTATCTACAATCATAAATATCAGATTATAGTCTATAGTTACCAATGCATTGCCTGGTAAAGGATTTATTTTTAAAATATAAACATTGCTTGGTGAAAATAAATTTTGTGTAAAATCGCTGTATTTTTCGGTGCGTAAACATCCTGCGGTTATTTCTAAATTTTTACAAAGTAAATTAAATAATCCCGTTTTTAACAGCTTTTTAAATCGCTCATTAATATGTTCAAGAGATGGAAATAAATTTTCATCAATGTGTTTTTGAGATGTGAATCCATATGGATTCACATCTATTGCGCCATTTAATGTGTTTTTACTTTCTTTATCAGTCAGGCCAAGCATGAGCGAATCTAATTCAGTTTGGTCGATAAAATTTTCATTAAGGGTCATTTTTTTTAACTATATAGTGAATTATGAGCCGAAAGTTTGAAAAATAATGTATTAGTTTTTTAAAGTAGATTAAATAACGACATTGTTTTTCTTGTGTTTTTAGTTGTGTAATATAAGAATCAATTAAACGGAAGTATTAATTAATCCCTGTTTTGTGATGGTCGAAATATTACTGCTGGTATCGGTATCAGTATCTATGGTTTGATTCATGTCATTTAGTGACTGATGAGGCGTATTTTGTTCTTTTCCTTTTTGATTTCTGTTTTGTGAACCAACGCTAGTTTGACCCAGTTGAATGCCTGATTGATCAAGTAATTCGCCAAGCTGTTGAATTGATTCGGTTATTATTTGTCGAACTTCTGGGTTGTTTGCAATAAAGTGTATGGATGTTTGTTGATTGGCATCCATTTGGAGTTGTACTTGAATGGGACCCAAATGTTCAGGATTTATACTAATACTTGCACTGTTGATGTTGTTATGTGTCATGAAAATAACGCGTTGGTTAAATGCTTCATTCCACCCAGATTGATACAGGTTTGTATTAATTTGATAATTCGTAGTTGATACGTTATTTGATATTGGTGGGTTTGAAATATCCGTAACAATTTTATTTTCAAAAGAAACATTATTTAATAGTGTTGCAGATATAGGTGTATTCAATTCCTTTCCTGAAGTACTCATATCTGAGGCAATAGTATTTTGGCTATTAGATGAGGTCTTAAGTAGTGTATCAACGTTTTGAGTCGCAACAGGTGTTGAACCTAGTGAACTTTCTTTTAAGTCTACAGCAGGCTTAGGTAGCTTCAGATCATTTCCTGAAGTACTTATTTCTGAGGCAATAGTATTTTTGGTATTAGATGAGGTCTTAAGTAGTGTATCTACGTTTTGAGTCGCAACAGGTGTTGAACCTAGTGAGCTTTCTTTTATAGCTTGTTTCAGCTCAGGATTATAATTAGTGAAATTATTGTTTGCAATTAAGAGTTCAGCTTGTAGATTAGGGTTAATTGAATTATTTTCTTCCTGATTAGCTAATGCTTTCTTTTCAGTCGATAGTGTATCTTTTACTGTTATCGATGATTTTTCTAGCGCATTGGTGGTTGTACTGACGGGATATTTTTGTTCGTTTTGGGATGTTAATGTATTGGAAATACTGCTGTCATTTCTAGATGCTGTTGTAGCAGTAGCAGTAGCAGTAGCAGCATCATGATCTGGGCTAGGGTTACGACTAGGACTAGTCGCAGTGGCGTTATAATCTTCAGCAGTTGTCAGATGCTCTTCCAATAAAGAACTGAAGCTTTTTTCATTGGGATCTTGTTTTACCTTAGATTTCTCAGAAAAATTACTAATAGAATTAATTACAGATTCAGTTGGGTTAATGCTGTTCATAATTTCACCTGCTGTGCACGAGAAGATAATTCATCATATTGTTTTTGCTCAGTTTTGTTTTCATTAATTCGTATAGCTAACTGAGTGCGGTTATTTAACGTGTTGAATGATAGACGCTCTTTTTCATAAAGTAGCCATTCATTGCGGTATTTCTCAACTATTTGTAGATTAGTACGTACAACAAGTTGTTGTTGCATGACTGCTTTATTAAGATTGGATAAAAACGTTTGATAATTGTTGTATGAGCTTATGTTCAAGCCCAAGGACATTTTTTTTTCAAGTTGTTCACCATAATGATTACGGTAGTCTTCTAATAGTGCAAACTTTTCAAGTGCTTCCTTATAATCAGCATTGCTCTGGCTAAGTTGTATAGCCGCTTTATCAGATTTACGCTTAGTTAATTCAATTAGTATGGGTATTGAAGATTTTACGGCCATATTTAACTCCCCTAATTAATTAATCTTTTTAAGTAAAAAGTATGTGTAAGTCGTTCAAGCTTTGATCAACATCAACACATTCATCAATACTCTGTTGTAGAAACTTTGTGATTTTTTCATGCATAGATATTGCTTTATCAAGTAAAGGGTTGCTGCCTGAGTTATAAGCGCCCACATTGATTAAATCCAAATTTCGCTGATAAACAGATAATAATTGTTTTAAGTCACGAGCCGTAGTTTGATGATCAGCGTCGGTAATGCTATGCATAGCTCGACTAATTGACTGTTCAATGTCAATGGCAGGGTAGTGTCCAGAATCGGCCAGGGTACGGCTTAACACGATATGACCATCGAGAATTGCCCTAGCAGCATCAGCAATAGGATCTTGTTGATCATCGCCTTCAGTGAGTACGGTATAAAAGGCAGTGATTGAGCCGCCGCCGACTTCACCATTACCCGCCCGTTCTACTAATGCAGGTAATTTTGCAAAGACAGAAGGTGGATAGCCTTTTGTAGCAGGTGGTTCACCAATAGCCAGAGCAATTTCACGTTGCGCCATTGCAAAGCGTGTTAATGAATCCATGATTAAAAGCACATTTTTACCTTCATCACGAAAGTGTTCCGCAATAACCGTCGCATAAGTTGCGCCCTGTAATCGAAGTAATGGCGGCAAATCAGCGGGTGCAGCAACCACCACTGAACGAGCAAGGCCTTCATCACCTAAAATATTTTCAATAAACTCTTTTACTTCACGGCCACGCTCTCCGATCAAGCCGACCACAATTACATCTGCTGATGTATAACGAGCCATCATGCCCAGTAATACGCTTTTGCCTACGCCTGAGCCTGCAAATAAGCCCATTCGTTGCCCACGACCGACTGACAGCATACTGTTTATTGCACGAATACCAACGTCTAAAACTGTCGTTATAGGTTCTCTTCGTAATGGATTTATGGGTTGTGAATAAAGAGGAGCTGTTTGATAGCCATAAATAGGACCTAAATCATCA
This sequence comes from Crenothrix polyspora, assembly GCA_945903675.1. GTDB lineage: Bacteria > Pseudomonadota > Gammaproteobacteria > Methylococcales > Methylomonadaceae > Methylobacter_C. The sequence continues at coordinate 1 of CAMDOP010000184.1, read as the reverse complement.
A
>CAMDOP010000183.1 GCA_945903675.1 Crenothrix polyspora | reverse complement strand
GTGGCTTACAAAAACTAAGGCATATGCCCTACATAATAAGTTAAATAACACAGTTTAATTAACAGTATATTTCTTTTGTAGTCTGCAGGCCTTTAATATCAGGGAATTATTGAGTTGGCTTGATTTGTGCTTTAAGAGTTGTGGGAGTGCTAAGTGGCATTAAGCCATTACTTAGCTATTAACATAAATTAAATACTGTGAGAATGCATGTATCCATATAAACGAACGATATTACAGCTTGCCATAACAGCAACGTTGTTTCCAAGTGCCAGCTTGATGGCCGCAACACCGGTTACTGCAGCTGATGTTACTACTCCAAAAGCAGATGCAACTTTACCTGAGGTGCAAGTGAATGGAGAAAAAGGCGATAATGACTTCATCTTAAAATCGCCTACAAAAACGTTTACTAATATCGTTACGCCGGTTACAAAAATCAGAAAAGCAGATATTGAAAAAAGTAATTCAGTCACTCCGCAAGATGCCCTTAGATATGATTCAAGCATAACCACTAACCAACGTTACGTAGGCGACAATAGTCCAACACTTTCTATGCGAGGCTCTAGTATTAACGACACTGGGCGAGTTATGGTATTTATGGATGGCATGCCCATTTGGAATCCTTTGCAGTCAACTTTTAGGGGTGGCCCACGCCTTAATCTACTTAGTACCAACGAAATAAAATCAATTGATGTGTGTGGCGGGCCTTTTTCTGCTGAATACAGTGGTAATGCCATGGGCGGTGTTATTAACTACAATACGCAGATGCCGCAGAAGCGTGAAGTCTATACTGAGGCGACTTATATGTTACAGCCTAGTAATATTTCAGCTATTAACACTAATCTGCAAGGCTTTAAAACCTTCGGCTCTTATGGTGATAAGTTTGGTGATTTTAGTACCAGTTTTTCCCATACTCATTTGGAAAATGAAGGTCAGCCTCTGGTACCTACTCAATTAACAAACTTAACCAAAGCCTCGGCCGCACAATTACAAAATCCAACTACAGGCGGACAGCTAGGGCTTAATCCTAAAGGTAATGGTATTGGTGGTTCTGCCGGTGCACCTATGCTACAAATTGGTAGTGATGGTGTAGGGCATCTTATTGATGATTTGTATAAATGGAAAGGCGTTTATGACATCACGCCTGAATTAAAAACGAATCTAATCTTAGCCTATGAAAACTATGAATCGAATAAGGTGGGGCAGTCATTAATAAAAGATGCCAACGGGCAAACGGTATGGGGTTCGCAGTTAAGAAATTATAGTGCAAACGGCAATGCCCTAGCAAACTCAAGCAATTTTGGTGTGAGTAATCAAGTCCGTGAAACTTTTACCGTAGGTTGGGGTATGAATGGTCGTGTGTTTGGTAAATGGTATAATAATACCAATGTCAGTTATTTTAATATTTTAAACGACACCACACAGGCATCCACTTATAATTTGAATGATCCTATCTACAAAACAGCTGCCGGCCAGGGAGGTACGCGTACTTCTGTGGCAGGTACAGGTTGGTATAATGTCACAACAAAGTTTAATACGGATGAGTTTTGGGGGCGCAAAGATCTATCGTTTGCTACAGGCTTTGATTATCAACATGCACATATAACTCAAACCGTTAATGCTTTAAGTAGTTATGCCGGTAACAATGTTAGTAGCAGCGCACCTATTATGTCTTTAAGTGGTGGTACTACGGATACCAGTGCCCTATTTAGTCAATTAAGTTGGCGTTTCTTGAAAGACTGGGATTTAACACCCGGCGTACGTTTAGAGCATTGGACCGCGACAGATGGTCTCTATCAAAATACAGCGAATATGACAGGTTCATTAAGTCCGCAAGATAGAGAGGCTAATAGATGGGCGCCTAAGTTTTCGATAGGCTATCAACCTGGAAACTGGAAGTTTCGATATTCGGTGGCAAAAGCCTATCGTTATCCAGTGGCTGACGAGCTATTTGGTAACTCAGCGAGTGTTAATGGTAGTCAGAGTATAGCAAATGCAACCTTAAAGCCTGAAGATGGTACGCATCATAATTTATTGGGTGAATATGATTTCGATAATGGTTATGTGCGCTTGAATCTTTACCATGAAAATATTCAAAACGCTATTTATCCGCAGTTTATCTATTTGCCGGGCAGTGTAAACTTAAGTTCACAGATTTCTTCTATCGGTGAGGTCCAAACTAATGGTTTAGATATTTCAACTAATTTTGATCGGGTCTTTAAATCAGATTTTGATATCAAGGCTAGCTCAACTTTACTTGATAGAACAATAGTCGCTAATCCACTTAACCCTGCTATTGTCGGTAATCAGATGCCATTTACGCCGCATTATAGGGCTAATTTATTGACGACTTACCATTATGGTAAAGATGTGGATATGTCGGTAGGTACGCGGTATCAAAGTGCGATGAATTCACAGCCTGACAACAAAGATTTGCAATTAAATTACTATAGCGCGACAACTGATCAAATATTTGTCGATTTAAAAAGCACTTATCATTTCAATAATAGAAAAGGTCATGTGTCGGCGGGTGTAGACAACGTAAATGGCTTTCAAGCCTATATGAATCATCCGTTAGCGCAGCGCACTTACTTTATGCAAGTAGGTTATAAGTTCTAAGTTATTCATACCCGTTTCAAACGAGTTCTCTCACCTCATAAGCAGGCGTAATTATTAACGCCTGTTTTTTTTGAGAGATTGCAACATCGTGTCAACAAACAGCGATTCATGCTGTAAACACTCAATTTTTACTATAAAGGAAAAAAATGAACAAATTACTTTTAGGTTTTGCACTGATCTTAACTATTCCATTAACGACGGTTGCCGCCGAAAATGCTCATCCTTGGAAAGGACATGCTGGGGCCACTGAATGGTTCACCAAAAATTTAGAGCTTACTGCAGAACAGCAAGCTAAAGTTACAGCCGTTCTTGAACAGCAAATGCAAAAAACTAAGCTGTTACATGATGAGTCGCGCGATCAAATTCAACAAATCTTAACAGCTGAGCAGCGTGCAAAAATGGACGCATTACGTAAAGAGCATAAAGAAAAATACGCGAATAAAAAAGATAAAGCAGGTAGCGAATAAATTCTAGTTGTTGTTTTTTATCGTTCCCACGATGAGCGCTTTATATCAAGATAATGTTAGTTATGTAGGGTGGGCAAACAGCCTTATCGTTTGCCCACCTTATGCCGATAAAGTGCAGGGCAGTGAGCGCTACCCACCCTACGCGACTTCGAATAAATTTAATGTGTCTGTTTAATTAAACTAGGTTATATAACTTACTCTATAAGTGATATCACTTAGTTTTTAAGATTAAAAAAGGCAGTCGCAAGTCCGTCATGGTAAACATTTACCGTAAATAAAGGCTTACAAGTAGCTTGGCATATTAATTGCATTTTGATTAGATGAATATTAATCAAAGGAGCCCTAGTAATGTCCAATATTGATCTTTTTTCTTCAGTCACCCGGCCTCGTTATAACGAGGTAAAAGCGTCGTCTATCAGTAATCATGCAGCAAGAATACTGTCAGGCCTAAAGCGAATTACCTTGCGTAAAGTCCTATTAAAACTACATCTTTATATTTCTCTGTGGCTAGGACTATTTTTAGCTTTGGCGGGTTTAACGGGTAGTTTGCTGGTTTATGATACTAGTATAGATAAATGGTTGAATGCCGAGACCATGCAAGTGGTGCCAGGAGAGCAGCGTTTACCCATTATGGATTTGATCGCTGCCGCCAATAATGCCTCACCTATTAAAGTAAAGCCTTCTTATATCGCCTTACCTGAAGAGCCAGATGAGGCTTTGATCGTTAGATACCCTATCAAGGAGCCAGGTAAAGAGAGTAAGGCCATGAGCCATCATTTTCAAGAGGTCATGGTTAATCCGTATACCGGACAGGTGTTAGGCGATAGAGATAGGAATGATTCTTTTATGAACATTGTAATCAGGTTACATGCCAATCTGTTACTAGGAAGTAATGGTAAATTGATTATGGGCATTACCTCGTTACTGGCTCTCATACTCACTATGACGGGTATTTATTTATGGTGGCCTAAATTTAGTAAATTAAAACAGGCTTTGGTTATTAAGCGCAACGCTAGTTTTACTCGGTTTAATTTTGATCTACATAAAGTCGTGGGTATTTACACAGCGATTGTTATGTTTGCCGTCTGTTTATCAGGTGTTTATTTTAATTTACCCGATGTCTTTAAGCCCGTGGTAGCTTATTTTTCACCCTTAGATGGTATGTCTGGCATGTCAGCGATGATGGGCGGGGTTAAGTCAGAAAAGGATACTGGTACAACGCTAACACCTGAAGTAGTCATGGCCTTAGTTGAAGCCGCATACCCTGGCATACAAGTACAACGACTGTTTTTTCCAACTAATGCTGGTGATAGCTATCGTGTCTCCGCTAGGCAACTAGATGAAGTCCGTAGTAAAGGCGCCACCACTATTTGGTTAGATCAGTACAGTGGTAAGTTTGTAAAAATTCGTGACCCTAAAACCTTTGCTGCGGGTAATGCGTTTATTAATTTACAACTGCCTTTACACAATGGCGAGATATTAGGTACGCCAGGGCGTTTAATGGTTTTGGTGACGGGCTTCGCACCCTTGCTGTTGCTGGTTACCGGCATTATTCATTGGTTAAAAAAGCGTAAAGCCAAACGTATTCATAATGCTCGCTTAAGCGCAATGTAGTAACAGCCACTTTTATAATAAACAGGAAAGAACAACGCATGAGAACTTTGTTTCATAGTCAAAAACTAATAAAAAAACCTAAGAGCCATAGCTTGCCACGATTGGCATTAGCAACTGGTGTGATGGTGATAGGCTTAGCGGGTGCCAATCTTACTCTGGTCGAAGACGCCTTATGATCAATACAAATATGGCGGAAAACCTCAGGCTATTTCAGCTGCGGCAATACGAGGTGAAGACTTGTTTTTTGGTGATGAGTTGGAATGTTCTCATTGTCATGGTGGTTTTAATTTTACCGATAATGTTCAGCATAAGCGCTTGGCTTATCCTGAAATCGGCTATCATAATACTGGGCTTTATAATTTAGATGGTAAAGGTGCCTATCCTGCTGATAATGCCGGCATTCGGGCAATCACCGGTGATGCGGCCGATGAGGGTAAGTTTCGCTCGCCGACCTTGCGTAATATAGCGGTTACTGGGCCTTATATGCATGATGGATCTATTAACAGTTTGCGAGAAGTTATAGTGAAGCACTATGCTGTAAAGGGTAGGGCGGTGAGTGATGGACAAGCACCCAGTCCACTTCGCGATCCTTTAATTGATGGCTTTAAGATTACTGATGCAGAGGTTGATGATTTACTGGCTTTTCTGGAATCATTAACTGATCAGTCATTTTTGACTAACCCAAGACATGCTGATCCTGCAAAGTATCATTAATGGTGCTGTAACAAAAGATCAAATCTTCGTAAAGACTACTTGCAAGGTGTACTTGATAAATTGCTTAACTGGAGTAAAGCAGCTACAGCTGTTTTAAAACACCAAGACGTGTAAGGTGGGTAAATAGCTTTAGCGTTTACCCACCCTTTGTTGATATGAACGGTGGATGCGCGCTGCTTATCCACCCTACATGACTGGAATATGGCAGCGGCGCAATTAGATGCATAAGTAATCGTTCCCACACTCGCATAGTTAAGTAGTTAGTTACTTGGAGTAAAACAGCTTCAGCTGTTTTAAAAAGCAATAGCAGAAGCGTTTAATAATCAATGGATCATGTTATGAAAAAAATTTTGTTACTGATTATAATTATTATTTTAAGTGCCTGTGATGGCAATGATCTAAGCACCAAAACAGAAACAAATAAGCTTGCTGCGGCTGGCTTTTCTAGTGACTAAAACTTAATGATAGGTGAGTGCGATGAGTGTTGCAGATACAATTTTTCCGTGGGTGATTTTGGGTTTGTTTGTGGCGGTCGCCATGACTGGCTACTACTTTGGTAGTAAGCGCAGATATTGAGGTATCACTTGATTTTCTATATAATACATGGCGTTAAGATAAGGCGTCGCAGATGCTGCGGTGATTGGAAGAAATTATTTAGAAAGGTATATTGTGGAATATTGTGATTATTGTCGCTTAGAAGTTAAGGTGGCTGGGTTTAAGATGGATTACATGGGTAGTAAAAAGATTTTTTGTTGTGAAGGCTGTAAGGCTATTTACAAGTTATTTGGTGATGCTCCTGTAGTAAAAAACAAAGAACATGTGCCGAGTTCAGTGAGTCATTGATAGTTATATCATGACGTTTAAGGGCTACCAACTTAAAGCGGGACAGCTTCAGCTCAGACGAAAGGCTCAGGGCGAAAGATTAAGCCTAGGTGGCTAGCAGCTTAAGGCATGACAGATACTAGCTTAACCCTTAACCCTTCGCCCTTTGTCTGCGCTTAGGAGAGCCCTTTCTAAAAGTGAGCGATTAAGCTATTGTCCCGTCTTAAATTGGTAGCCCGTTTAAGTCAGTTTAAATTTCGCTGGCTTAAAGAAAATCAAAGGTCATAGCATTCAATGCCCGAGTTATCTTTTTTAGTTT
>CAMDOP010000182.1 GCA_945903675.1 Crenothrix polyspora | reverse complement strand
TTAAAAACAGGCTGCCTAAGGATGCAGCCTGTTTGATTATGCAGTTAGTGCTTATTTTTTAGGGATGCTGTTAAGATGAACGATTGCTGCATCAACTAATTTTGTTGCTGCGGGTGCATGGCTTAAATTACCTTCATGAACTGCTTTTTGTAGCAATTCACCAGCTTCATCTATATGATTTTTAGCAATACTTTTTGCTACTAAAGAGGCTGATGCTGATTCATCTAAGGCCAATTTGGCGTGCTCTACTAGTCCGCCAGCACTACCTGCTTTACCTTGCGCTGAAGCTGCTGTTGCATGCTTTAATGCGGCATCAGCATGCTGCTCAGCAAATACGTTGGCGCTTAGAGTTAAAAGTAGACCTGCCAATACTGTAGTTAATTTATTCATAATTACTCCTCATTTTTTTTATAGTGTTGTTATTATTGCTTATATCCACTTATTTATTATTAGAGTTAGATACCAGCGAGGCTAACACTACCACCATAATATGTTGAACACAACTAAATGTAAGTGTGAACAATAGTTGATTATGTACTTTAATACCCTATGACTCCAGCAGTGTCATGGGTGATGAGGCTTTTGGACTATATGCTTTGTAATGAAAGACAGCGACTTTGCAGATGATACATTGAATTTGATGACATGAACGCTTTGCTAATGCCCTAAGCAAGGCTAAGTTGCTAGGGCATGTATAAGCGAATTATTTAACGTACATAGTGTAGTTTTTGTCCGAGCATGTCAGGTGTCACTAAGACTATACCGCCCTGACTGACATGAAAACGTCTTTCATCTTCAGCTCTATCTTCGCCAATAATAGTGCCTTCTGGAATATCACAGCCTTTTTCTATAATGGCTTTGCTAATACGGCAATGTCTACCGATATTAACTTGAGGCAAAATTATAGAATCTTGTACGCTAGTATAAGAATTAACACGCACATTGGAAAATAATAAGGAATGTTTGACTTGTGCACCGGATATGACACAACCACCAGAGACCATAGAGTCAACGGCCAGTCCTCGACGATCATCATCATCAAAAACAAATTTAGCGGGTGGTGTTTGTTCTTGATGCGTCCAGATAGGCCAAGTATTGTCATATAAGTTCATGGCAGGATTGACGCCAATCAGCTCCATATTGGCTGACCAGTATGCATCAATAGTACCTACATCACGCCAATAGCTTTGTTCTCCACTTTGTAAATCTAAAAAGGGATAGGCATTGACTATATATTTATCGATAACGGCAGGAATAATATCTTTACCGAAATCATTACTAGAGCCTACTGTATCGGCATCTTTTTGTAATTGTTCAAATAAGAAGTCGGCATTAAAAATATAAATACCCATAGAAGCAAGCGCCGTATCGGTTCTACCTGGCATGACTGGGGGATGTTCTGGCTTTTCAACAAAAGCTTTAACCCTGCGGTTTACATCAACATCCATCACACCAAAGGCGGTGGCTTCTTCTAGTGAAACCTCTAAGCAGCCGATAGTAAGGTCAGCATTTTTTTCTATGTGATCGGCAAGCATTGCGCCATAATCCATTTTGTAGATATGATCGCCAGCTAGAATTAAAATATGCTTAGGCTTGCGAGTTCGCAATATATCAATGTTTTGATAGATAGCATCAGCAGTGCCTTTATACCATGAATCTTCACCATGACGTTGCTGAGCCGGCATTAAATCTACATATTCGCCAAATTCCCCACGTAAAAACCCCCAGCCTTGCTGGATGTGACGTATCAATGAGTCAGATTTATATTGGGTTAAAATACCTATTTTACGGATACCTGAATTGACACAATTGGATAAAGGAAAGTCTATGATTCTAAACTTGCCGCCAAAGGGTACGGCAGGTTTGGCGCGCCAGTCGGTCATGTTGACGAGTCTTGAACCGCGTCCTCCTGCCAATATTAAGGCAATGGTATTACGGGTTAAATGACCGATGTTTTGTTCCTGTTTATGATGATTAGACTCTGACATTTTTCATCCCATGTTGATATAGATATTACAACGCTTAGTTATTTGGTAAGATTTACTAGACATTCATTCTACTACTACACCGAGGCCATTCAAAGTGATAAAGGATTCTAATAATACACTTGATTCTGATGCGACTGATTTGCTAACCGAAAAACCGGTAGCGAGCACGCCTAAACCTAAAGCGACTAAAGTGAAAGCAGATAAGCCTGCGTTACCTAAAGTTAAAGCTGTGAGCCAAAAAAGTGTAAAACCTAAGTCTGTTTCTAAAGCCAAGAGTGCTGAGATTATAAAGCCGGAATCTAAAGTGACTAAGCTTGTAGAGCCAAAAATAACGACTAAAACAACGATTAAGAAGGTTGATATAGAGACATCTACGATCAAAACAGTCAAAAATAAGCTGCTAACTAATGACATGTTAAAAATCATGGAAGCTAAACACCATGACCCTTTTTCTGTGTTGGGACGCCATGCTAAGAAAGAACTCATACAGATTACTATTTATCTGCCTTATGCTGAATCAGTCAGTTTTAGTCATAATGGCTTAGAGTTAGAAAGAATTACAGGGAGTGATTTTTTTCAAGCCAGTGTTCAGCCAGAAACATTGCCCGCACATTATCAGTTAGTTTGGCTAGATAAAAGCGGCTACCGTCATGAAACTTATGATCCCTATGATTTTGGCACGCAATTACCCGAATTTGATCAATATTTATTTGCTGAAGGCAAACATTGGCATGTATATCAAAAGTTGGGTGCACATTTACACAGTGTCGATGATATAAACGGTGTCTTATTTACTGTTTGGGCGCCTAGTGCGGGTCGTGTCAGTGTGGTCGGTGATTTTAATCAGTGGGATGGACGTTGTAACCCGATGCGTAGTTTGGGTGGTAGTGGTATTTGGGAGATTTTTATACCCGGCTTGAAAGAGGGTTGTTACTATAAGTTTGAAATATTAAATCGCTTTAGTAATGAAATCTTACTTAAAACTGATCCTTATGGTCAACAGTTTGAGTTTAGGCCTAATACCTCCTCTATTGTAGTTAAGCCCGATACTTATACTTGGAAAGATAATTTATGGTTAACGGCAAGAGCTAAACATGAATGGCTGCATCAGCCTATGGCTATTTATGAGGTACATCTAGGTTCTTGGAAACGCGATAATCAAGGTAATTTTCTGACTTATCGTGAATTGGCTGTCGATTTAGTTGAATATGTTAAGCAGATGGGCTTTACACATATTGAGTTATTGCCTATTACTGAGCATCCGTTTGATGGTTCTTGGGGTTATCAAACTACGGGTTATTTTGCGCCAACTAGTCGTCATGGTTCACCCGATGATTTTCGCTATTTTGTTGATACCTGCCATCAAAATGGCATAGGCGTTATTCTTGATTGGGTACCTGCTCATTTCCCAAAAGATGCATTTGCCTTGGCGCGGTTTGACGGTAGCGCTTTGTATGAACATGAAGATCCCCGTAAAGGTGAACATCGTGATTGGGGGACTTTAATTTACAATTATGGCCGTAATGAAGTGAAAAACTTTTTATTGGCCAGTGCTAACTTTTGGTTGGAAGAGTTTCACTTAGATGGATTAAGAGTCGATGCTGTCGCCTCTATGTTGTATTTAGATTATTCCCGTGAAGAACATGATTGGGTAGCCAATCAATATGGCGGTAATGAAAATCTGGAAGCCATAGACTTTTTTAGAGAGCTCAATGCCGTTACTCATGATTTACATCCCGGTACGGTAATGATGGCTGAAGAATCTACCTCATGGCCACAGGTTACACGCCCAACTTGGACAGGCGGCTTAGGCTTCTCGATGAAGTGGAACATGGGCTGGATGCATGATGTGCTGTCTTACATGAGTGAAGAGCCTATACATCGTAAATATCATCATGATAGCCTGACCTTCGGTATGCTCTATGCGTTTACTGAGAACTTCGCTTTACCTTTTTCACATGATGAAGTGGTCCATGGTAAAGGTTCATTATTGAATAAAATGCCGGGTGATGAGTGGCAACGATTTGCTAATCTGCGCTTATTATATACGTTTATGTATACTTATCCGGGTAAAAAGCTGTTATTTATGGGCTGTGAGTTTGGTCAAGGTACCGAATGGAATGCCAATAAAGATTTAGATTGGTATGTGCTGGATTACCCGCATCATAAAGGTACACAAACCTTGGTGAAGGATTTAAATCATCTTTATAAAACTCATCCGGCTTTGTTTACACATGACTTTGATCATCAAGGTTTTGAATGGATAGACTGTCATGATGTTGAACAGTCCATTATTAGTTACAGACGTAAGAGTGCTTTTGAAGAGTTAATTGTCATTCTTAATTTTACGCCAGTGCCTAGAATGAATTATCGCTTAGGCGTTCCTGAGGCAGGAGCCTACGCCGAAATTTTTAACTCGGATTCTCATTATTACAGTGGTAGCAATACCGGTAATGGTGTAGTGGTTTCAGAGCCTACTCCATGGATGAATTTACCTCATTCTATCAGTCTTAACTTGCCGCCGTTGGGCGCTTTAATTTTAAAGGTATAAGAAAGGCTAAGGGCTAAAGGCGAAAGGTTAAGTCTGATGTTTTTGCCCTTTGCCTTTAGCCTGTTTTTACTAACTAAAACATAGAATCTGATGAAAAAAATTCTTTTTGTAAGCAGTGAAGTTCATCCGCTCATTAAGACGGGTGGACTTGCTGATGTCTGTGGTAGTTTACCTATAGCCTTGGCTGAATTGTCTCAAGATATCAAGTTGATTTTGCCTAGATATCAGTCTTTGAAAATCACTGAAGAAGTGCGATTTCTTTGTACAGTAAGGGTTGATAATCGTAATGTTAATATTCTGGAAACTCGACTTCCTGGCACACAGGTAACGGTATTACTGGTCGATTATCCGAGTTATTTTAATTTGCCGGGTAATCCTTATGTGGATGAATTGGGCGAACCTTGGCCTAATAATGCCGAACGGTTCGCTTTATTTTGTAAGATTGCCGTGGAAATAGCGATGGATAGAGCTTACTTAGATTGGAAGCCGGATATCGTGCATTGTAATGATTGGCAAACAGGCTTAGTTCCGGCTTTATTATCTTTAGAATATGAACGTCCTAAGACGGTCTTTACCATACACAATATGGCTTATCAGGGCTTGTTCCCAAAAGCGACGATTTATGATTTAAATATACCCGGACCCTTGTGGCACATCGCTGGTTTGGAGTTTTATGACAAGCTATCTTTTATTAAAGGTGGTTTAGTCTATGCGGATTTCATTACCACGGTCAGTCCCAGTTATGCGCTAGAAATTCAAACGGCAGAGTTTGGTTATGGGTTTGAAGGCCTACTTGCTTCTCGTAAAGCCTCTTTGGGCGGTATTATTAATGGTATTGATTTAGGGCACTGGAATCCTGAAGTAGATCCTTATATTAGCCAAACCTATACAGCAACAACGCTTACTAAAAAACGACCTAATAAAGCTGAGGTTCAACGACAGTTTGGCCTAGCAATTGATGATAAAATACCGTTGTTTTCATTGATAGGTCGCTTAGTTGAACAAAAAGGTATCGATTTGCTAATCGAATGTCTACCTGAAATGATGAGTATGAATTTACAATTTGTGTTGTTAGGCAATGGCGATAAAGCTTATGAAAAACAGCTACAAGTCTTGGCTGATGAGTATCCTAACAAAATTGCGATTAAACTAGGATATGATGAAGTCTTGGCTCATGTAATTGAAGCCGGTGCAGATATCTTTTTAATGCCTTCTAAATTTGAACCCTGTGGCTTAAATCAAATGTATAGTCAACGCTATGGTACGATTCCTATCGTTAGAAAAACCGGAGGTCTAGCGGATACGGTCACAGATACTTTACCGCAAACCCTAGCTCAAGACACAGCAAGCGGAGTTGTTTTTAATGAGGCGAGTGCCGGTGCTTTATTAGAAGCGATTAAACGAGCATTGATTTTATATAATGTTCCTAGTGCTTGGAAGAAAATGCAGGTGAATGCCATGAGCAAAGACTTTTCTTGGCAACGCTCTGCTGCAGAGTATTTAGCTTTATACAATAATTTGTAACATGATTATTAGGGGCGTGTTGCGTAGTTTGGAGTAAAACAGCTTTAGCTGTTTTAGAGTGTAATAGCTGAAGCTATTGCACTCCAACTGACTGTATGTTCATTTCGAGGTCAACGGATGCATGAAATTCAACTGCTGTATGTAGAAAATATCATCACCAGAAAGAAAAGCATCCCTCAACAAGAGCTATGCTTTGTTATGCGAGTGGCAAACATAAGTCATGACAAAAAAGTTGAGATATTGTGGGCAGGTGAGCAAGGTGAATGGCAGGTTCTATCAGCTAGCTATCAGAATCAACTGAGCGTAGATGACGAATGCTGGAGAGCAAAAATCATCATTAAAGCAGCAGGTCAGAGTTCTTTGCCTGGAAATATCAACTTTGCCTTGCACTACCAATGCTTAGGTCAAGATTATTGGGATAATCTGTCGGGTAGTAATTATGCGAGTCAAGCTGATTCAGGTATTCAATTAACGGCTAACCAGAACTTACAACAGCTAGATTTTGAATCTAAGTTAAAAGCAGGGCAA
>CAMDOP010000181.1 GCA_945903675.1 Crenothrix polyspora | reverse complement strand
ATTTTATTTCTTCGTTAGCTGAATATAGAAAATCTGATTTATTCAAAACTCTTATCCGTCTTGGGCCACTTCGTACTAATGGCTGGTCAAAAACCCCATCTGTGATAATTACTGCTCCTCGCTATGAAAAACTAATTCGATTTTTATGGAGTCACTCATTGAACGAAGACATTTTCGGAGTTGAGCCTGTAATAGGATCACCAAATTTTATGGAAAGATTTAAGTGTACGGAGCATAAATCAGTAGAATCTATTCAATTAGATAGTATTAATAACTTTAACTCAATTAGTTATACTGTGGATGACGATGACTTTAAATTTTTAGGTGATAGGCCCCCAGTTAGATTACAAAATAATTGTACATGCATACTGATTGAGTTCCCTGAAAATAAAGGTGTATTACTTGCTCTTGGTTCAAATCAGCTTATTTTTGATGATAAAGGAGTTTTTAGTTATAGAGATGCAAAAAAAATACAACCTGAGGATTACTTGTTATTTAACAATATACAAGCTGATTTTGGATCCAATAAATTAACTACTCAGCGCTATAAATTGGCAGCATCATGGAAAGATATTTTAAAAATAAAATATTATCAAGATTCTAATCGCTTGGTAAATAAACTAAAAATATCAGGAATTAATTTGCAAAATTTAGATATTGCAATAAATCGATGGATGCAGATTGATAAAGAAGTTATTTCTGCTCCACAAAGTAAATTACATTTTGAGTTATTACTAAAAGAAATTCTTATTGGAAGTAATATTGAAGTAAATTGGCAACAAGCGTGGGCTGATATACGTGGATCGAGAGTTAATGCCATACTTTCCGGAAGAATTGAGCATTCTATTGTAAATGATCAACTATTAGAAGAACTTAAAAGAAATAAGCAGAGTATCTTTGAGAAGTGTATCCAAGGGGAGTTTTTTAGAGAAAATTTAAATCAAAAAAGCGGATTATCAGGAGTAATAAGTTTTTTTCCTGTAATTGAAAGTTCAACTGGGTTTAAAGCCCCGCAAGAAAAACTGGAAAATATAAGACCAATTTCTGAACTTGAACTTTATCGAATAGATATTTGAAATATGAGACTAATCCCGAGTTACATTGAAGAAAATACATCTCCCGGAGAAAGAATAGTTTTTTCCAACTTACAAAATACCACTAATGATTGGGTGGCCTTACACTCTTTAGATCTTGCTCCTTTTAACAATGATAAAAGAACCGAAATAGATTTCGTGGTTTTAATGCCAAAATATGGCATATTTTGTATTGAAATCAAATCACAAAAAAATATTTATTTTGATGGTTCTCGTTGGCAGCCTGAAACCATAAAAAATTCACCTTTTAAGCAAGCTCTTGATGCGAGATATGCTTTTCATCGTAGATTAAAAATGCATTCCAACGGGAAATATAAGCATGTACCCGTGTTGCACTGTTGCATATTTCCTTTATCTGATTTTTATTTGGACACTAATGTATCTATTCAACGTTGCGAGGTAATGGATCGCCGTGTTTTAGATGCATGTAAAACAGTTGATGACTTTTGCAAGGCACTTACCAAGATGTTTGTGGGCGCACTTGAAAATGATCCTCAGGTAAATAAACTTCAGAATATACTTACAAATGAAGAGGTTCAAGAAATAGTTGAATTTTGTTATCCAGTCCGTAAAAGAAAACCTGAGCTTAGTATGGAAATTCAACGGCGGCAAACAGAACTGGAAGAAAAGCTTGTAATTCAACAGAAACCAATACTTAATTTGGTTGATTTAAATGATAGAGTGCTAGTTGAGGGTGGTGCAGGTACCGGTAAGTCAATGATTGGGATAGAGGTAGCCAAGAGAAAAGCCGATAAAGGTTTGCGTGTGGCGTGTCTTTGCTTTAATCAGTTGATTGGTAAATGGATGGAAAACCAAGTAGCTAGATTAAGTCAACCCAACTTAATAGCCGGCACAGTTCATAGTGTTTTATTTCGAATAACTGGAATTACAGTACCTATCAATGCTGATTCTGAATGGTGGGATCAGGAAGTACCAGAACTAATAGAAGAAAAATTGACTGATCCTGAATTTGCCGGTGTTGCGACTTTTGATTATTTAGTTATTGATGAGGCTCAAGATATTTTAGCACGCCCTGCGCTTTGGAATTGTCTTAAACTATTTATTGAAGGTGGTTTAGATCGTGGTAAGTTCTTGATAATGGGGGATTTTTTAAATCAATCATTAACCATCAATAACAACATCATGGAAAAAAATTTACTTGAGTTAAAAAACAATACAGCACGATGGATGTTAGATGAAAATTGCCGTAATTACAAGCAAATTGGTGAAGTTGCTTTGGCACTATCTGCCTCGAATCGGAATACTTGGTCTGGTTACATGCGTGTGGGTGGTGCACTAGATGATTGGAAGTTATATCCATATGACAACGATGTAGAACAGGTCCAAGAAATAATGAACTTTATACAGTTATCTCGAAATAATGGTTTTAAGGACTCGGACATTACCCTGTTGTCGTTTCGTACAGTTGAAAAATCGGTTTTAGAAAGTTTGGTTCTTAATGGCCTTGTTATGGAAAAGGCCACAGAGCTGGGTTCCACAACTATTCGTTATTCAACTATTAATGCTTATAAGGGCATGGAAAATAAAATAATCATTATTACTGATATTGCACTTTCGCCACAGAATATCGAACTGGATCGAAAACTTTTCTATACAGGTGTGACTCGTGCAACAGAAAAACTTTGTATTATGTGTCGTAAAAGTGCGACCAATGTTTTAGTTAATTGGATATCACAACAGGTAAGTGTTCTATGAAAAATGAAAGATCACAAGAGATTGAGTTTATTCGAAGTGAAATTATCGGACCTTCAAGAAATATCTTTGAGTGTAGTGATAAGGTTAGTTTTGATGCCCCCACCCGTTTTACGTATCCTTGTGAGTTACCCGGACCAGGAATACCTGTTTTCTGGCGTAATGATGATGCAATGCCTTGGCAGGAAATCATTCATTATAAAAATGAAACACCTTTAAATAGTTATGGGGCCGGTTTGCTTTTTCCAAGCGGTCTGCGACAAAGTGACTTAATCAATGGTAATAATATTCAGGGCTTACCAAATATTGACCAGATTTTACAGGAGGATGAGCAGGAAGTAATCGGTATCACTGTACAAGATGATAATGATCTTCAGGCTGAGCTTTTTACGTCTGAGATGGCCGAAGGTGCAGAGCCTAGTGAGGTTACCGATGATGATTTTGATGTCATCAGTCCTGATATATTCCGACCGTCCACTATGGGCATAACTTTTTGTATTGAAGGGGTAGGCGGTGAGTTACTCATAAGTCTTCCCACTAGCAAGCTGTTTTTTTGGCAGAAAAAAGATGATGAACCATTTCAGGTAAATGGCCGTTACGAAAAATGTGAGAAAATAATTAAAAGTGATGGAGTATTAAATAATTATCCTGCATGGAGGCGTTTGCCTGCGACAACTAATCCATCGCTAGCTAGAATCAAGATTAGTGAGCTCCAGTCTGGAAAAAAGCAATCTTTTAACGTGTTTTTGCCTGAGAGTTCAACCCTGTCACTTGGGATTGAAATCTTCCCCAGAAAGATAAGTGATAGATGGATAATTACCGTTGTGTTACGTAATTCGAAAAATAATGATGGCCTCGACTCTAATGAATCAAAAATAATACATACTCTATTTCAGTCTTATTTTGAAGTTAGACTTGTGGGTTCATGTTTCGCTCCTTATCCCGAAAGCGTAAGAGCATTTGAAGACTTTGATACTGATGAGCAGTCACTGGCTTTGCTGTACCATGATGCTGCTACTTGGGCTATTGGACATGGTTGCGCATCTGGTTGGGATGCTGCATTAGGTGACGTCCCAGAATGCCTCTATGCCGATGTTATGCCTGCTGTGGAGTTACCCAGCATGACCCCTGACATTAAGGATGATAGAGGTGACCCTATCAGTCTTTCAATGCGTCAATTAGCTGAGCTGCCGGAATATGATGCTAATAATGAGGCTTGGCATGCACTAGAGTCATTACTCGAACTTTATGGTAACTGGATTCAACTGCAAATAGAAAAAATAAACAATATCGATCCTCGATTTAGAGAGGTGGCCGACCGGCATATGCATTTATGCAAAAAATGTCATGATCGCATAAAAGCTGGGATTGGTATTTTGAAAGTTGATGGCAGAGCTAGATCTGCATTCAAATTGGCTAACAAAAGTATGTTGTTACAACAGATAGCTTCCAAACGATTGGATAGACGACCGCTACATTGGAATGGTAAGTGGGTTGCGCCAGAGCCAATCAATAATGGATTTCATTCTCCAATGGATATCTTTGATAAAAAGGCAGAGCAAGACGTAGGATCGTGGCGTGCTTTCCAGATAGCATTTCTTTTGATGAGTCTGGATGGTCTAGTCAATGAAACAGATTCAGATGACAGGGATATTGTAGATTTGATCTGGTTTCCTACTGGCGGTGGTAAAACAGAGGCTTACTTAGGGGTGGCTGCTTTTTACATGCTTTATCAGCGTTTGTTAATGGATTCTAAAAATACTCACGACGAATTGAGGCGAGATGGTACAAATGTATTCATGCGCTATACCCTTCGCATGCTCACGACACAGCAATTTCAACGAGCAGCCAGCCTGATATGCGCAATGGAATATATTCGCGATAAAGGTCCTGAATTAAAACTTGGTGAAACACGTTTTAGCTTAGGTTTATGGATTGGTGGTGAAGGTTCGCCGAATAAATGTAAAGAAGCGATTGATAGGATTAATAAGTTTAAAAGAAATGATATAAAAGGAAACCCTTTAGTGCTGACAGAGTGTCCGTGGTGTAAAAGTGAAATTGGAAAGTTGGAGTCAGATCCAAGAAGAGGCGCTAGAGGTCAAACGCAATGGAGTGAAATTTGTACGGCAGGTTTTGGAGCGGTTAATAAAAATGAGCCGGTAGTTAAATGCTCTGATATCAACTGCCACTTTGGTGGAGAATATGACAATTTGCCCATAGAGGTAATTGATGAGCGAATTTATCGAAATCCTCCTTCCATGTTTATTGGAACTGCTGACAAATTTGCTATGTTGGCCTATAGGCCTGATGCAGGGGGATTGTTTGGGCGGAAGCATACAGAAAATGGCGATGTTATTTTGGAGAGAAGGCCCCCGGGGCTTATTATACAGGATGAGTTTCATTTAATTTCAGGTCCTCTAGGAACTATTTATGGTGTTTATGAAGGTGTAATTGAAAAATTGTGCAGTTATGAAAACATAAAGCCCAAAATAATTGCCTCTACTGCAACAATCAGGGGGGCAGCGGAACAGGTGAAAGCAATTTATGCTCGGGAGGATGTGCAATTATTTCCCAGTCCAGCTCTGTTAATGAAGGATTCTTTCTTTGGACGTTATGCAACTTACTCCGATAACACAGATACTCTTAGTTCTGGAAGGTTATACTTTGGAATACATGCCCATGGTTATGGCTCATTTCTAACCACGCAGGTTAGAGTTTTTACAGCAGCTCTCTTCCGCTCTTGGTTTTTTGCAGATGAAAAAAAGGATGCATGGTGGACATTACTTGCTTTTTATAATAGTTTGCGTGAGCTTGGTGGCGCCAGAACACTTTTTAGTTCAGATATATCATCTCGATTAAAAAACTATTCATTTCGGTATGGTTGTAAAAATACACAGCGTTATCTAAATGCTGTTGAGGAGTTGACCAGTCGCAAAAGCCAGGCTGAACTTGTTCAAATGATGGACAGGCTTACTATAGAATGGAATAAACGGGGGGCTTTGGATGTCTGTTTGGCTTCAAATATAATTGAGGTGGG
The DNA here is from genome assembly GCA_945903675.1 of Crenothrix polyspora. Lineage (GTDB taxonomy): Bacteria > Pseudomonadota > Gammaproteobacteria > Methylococcales > Methylomonadaceae > Methylobacter_C. Next base: position 757 of record CAMDOP010000181.1, on the reverse strand, counting down.
AGTCGATATTGAGCGGCTTTCACTTATGGCTGTGGTTGGACAGCCAAAATCCACAGCACAATATATACAAGTTACAGGCCGTGTTGGCAGAAAATGGTGGGAAAGGCCGGGGTTGATTCTAGTAATGTATAACCCTTCAAAAAGTCGAGATAGATCACATTTTGAACAATTTCATAGTTACCACCGCAGATTGTATGAGCGAGTGGAGCCTACCACAGCAACGCCATTTTCAGTAGAGGCTGTTGAGCGGGCCATGACAGGGGCATTATTGTTATGGGCTCGTCAATTTTATGATGCGCCTTTACCCGGTGGATATCTAGAAGAATATAGGGAATATCTTGAGTTGGGTTGCAATATACTGATTGAACGATGCCAAATCATTGTTCAAGAGCCAAAGGAGCAAGAACGGGTTAAAAAGGCCATTAAAAAAGTTTACGATAATTTGTTAGTTAAATGGCAAAAAAACCCTCAAATGTGGGAACAGTATCCTCAAAAAGATGACGGTGAATACTTGATGCTTTGGCCCGGGCAATTTGCCACGGAAGCTCAGAAAAAGAAAGGCGAAACTATACCTAGTAGTATGCGGAATGTTGATTCCAATGCCTACTTGCAAATTACAGATCATTACATCTTAAAGGATCAGTGAGATATGGGTAGCGATATTCGATTGGGTCAGTTGATAGCGCCGTTTGGCCCTGGCAGCATTTATACTGACAAATACGGTATACCAACAGTCGTTTGTGGTTTAGATTATTGG
>CAMDOP010000180.1 GCA_945903675.1 Crenothrix polyspora | reverse complement strand
GCAAGAAATTCAAGAAAAATCTCAAGCCTATATCTTGGGAGGCTTAAATCATGGATAAATTATGTGGCATATCATTTAATCAAGTCTTAGATTCAGCATCTATAGTTGAGATAGGGATTAATTATGGCAGCATTTCCAACACCACTTTAAAAGCTTGGAGCCCTTCACATGAAGAATTTAGACTTACACTTTTAACTGCAACCATAGGGACTAAAGATGGTCCTTATCTAGTGAGGTGTGCCGGTACTGAACGAACTAACGCGGGTACTGAGAAAATAGCTTACCTATTGATTATAGATGGCGATAGTCGTATTGATGAAAATGGTGAGGTTGTAAGTGGTGCTCCTGACCCAAGAGATGTGAGCCGGGCATTAGGTCCTGATGGTCTGGGAATTAGTCATATTATTAGCAGTAGTCATAGTAATGGTGCGACTAAAGAAGAGTTGGATGCCAAAGGGATAGATAGTGGTGGTTTGTATGGCGCTAATTATCATAAATATAGAGTATATATTTTTTGTACCTATACACCTGAACAACTTCCCGCACTGTTAGAGTATTTGTTTAATCAACTTCATAAAGCAGGAGTTATGCTTGCGCCTGTGCCTGAGAATAAGACTTGGGCGCAAGCATGGTATTTACCAAGAGTTCCAGATTCAGCGCGGCTTGAGTTGCATAAGTTCATTGTTGAAGAAGGAGCAATGTTAGATGTTGAGCAGATTCATGCCGACTGGTTATCAACACAACCTGCTGCAGAAGAGCCTGTATTAGTTGAAAGAACAGATAGTTATACTGCTGATTGTAAGCGTGACCCAATAGCAGAGTTTAACCAAGCTGTTACGGTTCATGATGTTCTGCTCCGTAACGGTTATGTGTTGGTAGGTGCGCGATATCAGAGGCCAAACTCTTGCTCAAATACGCCGGGTGTCACTTTATGTAAAAAGATGAAAGATGGTAAAGATCGTATATATTCGCATGGCGGTGACGTATTGAATAATGGCTCTTCTCATGATGCGTTTGATTGTATGCTGTTACTTGAGTGTGATGGTGAAATGAATAGAGCTTTAAATTGGAATGCCGATATTACCAAGCATAATCAAATGTTGTATATGGAAGCCAAAGCAGAGCAAGGTAGTGTTACAGATTTCAATGCGTCCACTCATAATGATGTTTTAGATAACGCAAACGGGTATCAGAATGTTGATTTGTTGAAGCACTTAGCTGATGACTGCATGTTTAAAAAGATGTGTCGTTATGTTGCTAATGAAACAAATCTACCTGAGAGTACTGTATTAATTGCAGGGCTATCTATTTTTAGTAGCGTAGCTGGTCGTCAATCCTATGTGTCTTATCAGAATGGGAAAGCATTGCCAATAGGGTTGTATTCGGTGTTAGAACAACCCTCCGGCACAGGGAAATCACGCTGCCTTGATTACTTTCAACAGCCTTTTGAAGATCAATTAAAAACATGCAGAGAGGATATATCTTCTAGGTTATTGGATTTAGAAAGGTCATCAAATAAGACTGATGCTATAAAAGAAGAAATAGCAGATTTAACGGCTATTAGAAAAAGATTAACTTTGTTTATCACAAATGCTACTCCCGAAGGATTAGAAAAGACTTTGGTAACTTCTTTTGGTTATTTTAGTGCAGCATCGTCAGAGCAAGGGTTGTTTAACTCATTGCTTGGCAACAGTTATAACACTGGTGCAAATAATAATGACATTGTATTAAATGGGTTTGATGGTGGTTATGTCGCAACAACTAGGGTTACAAGAGAAGGCTATGTAGGACCAGTTATCGGGGGTATTTGTTGCTTTGCTCAATACGGATCAATAGAAACATTGTATAACGCAAGTAATGGAACAGGCTTAGCTGAACGGTTCCTAAAACTAACTGAAAATCATGCGCTCGGTACTCGTGATCATATGAAAACTATTTACTCATCCAACGATAATAATGTTTTAGACGACTATGAAAAAGCCTGCGGATTTGTGAAAAATATACTTGAAAAGCCCGAATCATTGACTAAATTAGACGAGATTACGATTTGTAATGAAGGGCATAATTTGATTAATTCGTACCGAAATAAAATAGAAAAACATTTAGCTGATGGAGGTAAGTACTCACATATTTCAATGCGAGGTGCCGCCTCTAAAGTTAATATGCAAATAATGAAAATCGCTGCGAATCTATTTTTATTAGATGGCGGGTATTATATTGTTGAAACTATACCACTGCCTACAATTATAGCCTCTATCGATATAGCAAATGATTTGTTAGAAGCTAATTTGAAACTTTGTATGGCTAAAGACATTATCGGAACACGTGCTGAATTCACCTCTATATTAAGTCTGTTTGAGAGGGATTCAAGACCTAGGAGTGAAAGAAGAATTATCACTTCAAAAGTTAGCACTCAACCTTTCAAAGAAATAACGGGTAACAAATCAGATAAGATTCGCGAAACACTTGATGAGATGGTATTAGCCAAGCTGTTGTTAATTACACGTGAGCCAAGTGGAGCAAAACTTTATTCATTATCGCAATGATTTGTCTGGGTTTGTCTGGCATTGTCTGGGTGTATGCCAGACACCCTTCAGCCCTTAGTATATAAGCCCTGTAAGTAATAATATATATAGTTGTCTGGATGTTTGGGAGGGGGTACACCTTTTTTATTTTTCGCCCAAGCTTGGTTAAATATCTATTTATTAAGCCCCCACCCCAAACATCCAGACAGTCCAGACAAAATCTCTGCAGACCACTACGGACATAGCATGGCGGTGTCTGGCATACCCCAGACAATACCCAGACATTCAGATTACTTGCGTGATGTTGGGCATAAAGTTGGTTAACTTATTCAAAATTGAGCATTAAAGCTACTGTATTCGGATAGATTTAAAATACAGAGCCTCTCTAAATTGTGTGATTTGTAAAATACATATTCTAATTGGTATTTTACAAACCACACAATTCACCCTCGCTGTTATCGTTAGAGCAATATACAGAGTAGGGCTCAAATAAAGCCCTACAGGCTTTAATTATTAATAACTTAATGATATGCATACGTAATGTTATAATGTTGCTTATATTGCCTCTATGGAGGTATTTAAGGCATTGCTTTATATGCATGAGCAAAGCTATGAGCACTGATTAAATTAACATCTTAAATCAGTTGCTTTTATGAGGTTAATTCTCAAATCACCCACTCTAGTTGCTTGCACAAGCCGCTAGACCTAATAAAAGGACAATACATTATGCCTTTACCCAATATTACATCTGGCACTTCTAAACGCTGTAGTGCTAGAACTAAATCCCGTAACCTTGAGCCTTGCCTAAACCTAGCTGCTCACGGTACAGCAGTCTGTAGAAATCACGGAGCAGTTCATCCAGATAAGCGGGCTAAAGGCAAGTCACATGGTCGGTATACCCAAGGCACCAACACTAAAGAAAAAGTAGCTACCCGTAAAGAGCAAGGTGCGCTCATAAGGAACTGTGAGGATATACTCTTTTTACTTGGCGCAATTGAAGGTAATCAGCATACGCGTGGAGGCAATCTGCCGTTAGGCTATGAAAAGATAACGACCATTGAACAAGCTAAGGAGTTCATAATGAAGCTTGAAAATAGCGTGCATGAGTAAACGTATTAATTTAAGAGAGTGTAATTACTTTAAAATGCGAGAATACTTTATTACTAAGATTTTTGATCTATTTATTTTGAAATTTCAAAGCATAGTTATATGCTAAATTAATTTGTTTAGATTTTTGTTCAGCAATTTCTCTTATTTCAGGTCCCATATTAGAGACCTTGTCAGGATGATACTTCAAAATTCTCTTTTTGTAGGCTGATATTATCTCATCTTTATTTGCATCTTCAGACACCTCTAAAATAATAAACCAATTTATTATTATGTAGTCCTTTTCACTTGAATTATTATTTGAATGTTGTTGGCCCGTTTTATTGTGGTTTGAATTATTCTCAGTATCACTATTGAAAGTTTTATGAGATGAAGTTTTTTTCTTGTTTAATAAACTGGTTACTAACCAATACCCTAATAATGAACTTCCAATTATTGAAATTAATTCTGCATCTGTCATATAAGCATACTCATTATTTTATTTTTATACTCTTCTAATGCAATATGTCGGTCGCTTTCTTTATCTTCCATTTTAAGCTCGTCATCTATTTTATGGGATAACACATTTATTAATTGCTCAAAGGTTTCATTTGGAAAGAAATGACGAGCAAAAAAAACTGGAGGCGTTCCTAAAGAATAGTTTAACGAAATTTTACGCAATAAATTAAGAGCAAAAGGAGGGCATGCTAGTGAATCGATGGCTAATTTAACAAAAACTTTTCTTGATAACCCTAATGTTTCTTTTTGTCGATATATTTGGGATAACATTACTAAGATATTGATATAAATACCACAAAAAAGAAAAATTAAAGATAAGTCACTATTTGTGTTTAAAATAAAAACTATTATTGGTAGACCAAAAAATAACAAAAAACAAAGACAATATGTCATATACCTCAAGGGATGTAGAGCAGTAATGAAAGATTGTAAATCCACTTTATTTTGTAGACTATGATTAATCTCATTAACTGACCAGAAAACTCGAAATATTGGTCTATATGGGGTTAATGGGTTTGGAATATAGAGAAACTTCTTCAAAAATTGAAAGTTTGGCTTTGGGTATGAAAAGGACCAGGTTCCATTGTGTTCTGAAAATACAAGTTCGTTTACATAGATAAGCATTGACGAGTCGTATAGGTAAAACCCTATTATACCAAGCGCCAACATTACCTCGTAATCTAATATCATGACTTACTTTTAAATAGTGATCGTATCCAAGTAAGTAAACCAACAAAAGCAAGGGCTGCTATTTTCCATGAGGCCATTAGAAATCCCGCAATAGCGGCGAAAAATCCCTTCTTTGTCGCTACTGCCGCTGCACCACCAGCGATAAGAGCGGCTAATCCATATTCAGCCACACGATCACCTTCTTTAAATTCTGCATAGCTTTCTCCACTATTAAACTCAAAGCCTGACAGTGCAGCTTTGAAATTTTGCACATCATTATTAAGTGTTTCTGGGCTTGATATTAGAATTGCATTCATAACACCTGTTTTTCCTAATAATCGAATTGTATAGTTTAATTCTTCTTTTCCATTGTTCAGTATTTTAACTCCCCATTCCAGATGTTTTGATGTATTGTCGTAGTGCGGCAATGTGTACCATCCTTGAGTGAATAGTTCATGTAATCCCATTTTTCTTCTTTCTGCATTTGAAGCTATATCTTGGTCTTTTAAAGTTTGAAGAAGTGCATCTGAGTCAATTTTTTCGTCATCTTTAACATATCCAATTGAACTGAAAGAAAACGATGCCCACCAATTATCCTTAATTGAAAGTAAAATGTAATTACCTGCATCTGGAATGTTGCCTGTTAGTTTTAGATACTTTTTACTATTTTCTTCATCAAGAAAAGCAAGTGATTGGTCTGTTTTTAAAGTTGCTTTTGATCCAATATTCTCTACTTTTGGACCAATGTGCCAATCAAGTTCGGCATAAGGATTTGGCGGGGCTTCCACTGCAACTACGGAACTTGAAAATAAAGAAAAAAGACTGAATAGAACAAAAAAAGAAATATTCATATAGAAAACCTTTTAAATAATCCAACATAATGAAATAAAATTACTTCTATCTAAAATATTAAAGTAACCACATGCAACCTATTCAAAAATATAAATTTCATGGCTTAGCGTCTGTATTATGGTTTTTGAATCGCAATGACTTTATTGCTTCCTCAATATCATAAAATATTGTCAAGGTGAAACTGCAGTGCTCTCCACTAACACCACAAGACATTTCATCTTTCAGCCAAGCCTCCTTTTTACCCGATACTTTTAATTTATATAGATTCTCTCTTGTTGTAGCGCCGTACCAAGGATCATTCTTTACGATCAAATCGAGATTAAAGTTACTTTGTTTTAAATTAGCTAATAAATGATCAAGGCGATGGTCAGCGTCAGCATTTAATTCGACTTTAGACACCCCAGCATTACTTCCAAATAGCTTTACTGTCCAAACCCCAGGCTGGACTGTTTTTTCTAGGACAGTAAAGTCAATTACGCCCCTCTCAGTAAGGAATATTTCGCCACATCGTTCAGGAGAATCAAGGCTTACAGAGGAACCATCACAGCCTAATGACCTGCCAATTGTTAACCAATTAATAGGAGTTTTAACGCCAGCAGCTACTTCCCAACTTAAACTTACGCCTGACTTTATAGGTAAAAATAGTTCTATTAATTCTGCGAGCTCAAGACTACAGTGTTCACCTGGATGAAATGGCTCATCATGGTTTCTAACCTCGTTTATACATTCATCTCTTGCCGACTCTGCAAACACATTCGTTGAAACCATCAACAACAGTAGTAGTGTTAGTTTTTTCATCTTCTATTCTGCAATAAATACTAATTATTAAACATCATAATCTCTAATAGGGTAATTAACATTATTTATTTTTTTGAAAATACCCAACCTTAGCCGATTTCATTTTTTAATAAGACTTCCTGCGCAAATTCTGTAAGTCGGTTTATATGGCTAATAAATATGCTCTTAAT
>CAMDOP010000179.1 GCA_945903675.1 Crenothrix polyspora | reverse complement strand
TATCTGAAGAGAATGAAGAAAAAGGCTTCTCTAATAACATCTTTAAAAAGCCCTCGGAGGACTAAAGTACTTATTATCAAAAAACTGCCACAGATTCACAGATTATAAATAGATTAACTAGCTGACTATGTTGCAACTTTTGGAAAAGGTATTTTCGCGATTGACCTAAATGTGTAGTTCCCTCTCAACAAACCCCATCACGCTTCAGAATATTAGCATTGCAGTTCAGAGTTAAATTTGCCAATTAATTTAACTCTTAGATACTCTGTTCAAAGTCAAAGGTATTTACGTGCTATGGCATTAAATGCCTTTATTCATGACACACCCCACTCGATACAGTAAAATGTTGTGAAAGCTTTAAGGCTTAAATTATCCACGATTTCGCTAGGTTACATCAGGACTGCTTGTTTGGTAAGCAGCCATTACATACTTACAGCAGATTAAATATCCCTATGACTTTAACCCTTAACGAAATCCTCAAAGATTCCGCTTACAAACTCACGCAATTTAGCGCCGCACAAATCCAGACTCTGGAAAATAGCATCTTGGTTAAAGAGGTACGCAATAAAGCGACACCTTACGTTACTTGCCTGGCGCGTGGCAAAGAAATCAAACTCACGCCTGAAGAAGCGGTGCGGCAGCTGTATTTGATGGTGCTGATTCAAGACTTTAGTTATCCTGTTAAGCGTATTGCCATTGAATATGGCGTCACTTTTGGACGTGAAACAAAACGCGCTGACATTTGCATTTTCGATAAAGACCGTCCCACTGTACCTTACATTTTGGTGGAATTAAAAAAGCCCAAATTAAAAGACGGTAAAGACCAGCTTAAAAGTTATTGCAACGCCACGGGCGCACCGATAGGCGTATGGACTAATGGCGATTCGATCTCCTGGTATCAGCGCAAAGACCCCAATTATTTTGAAGACATTCCCAGAATCCCGACCGCATTGGAAAAATTATCGGATGTCTTGTCAGAACGCTGGACGATTGATGATCTGGTTAAATACGACAAACTGGTTAATGAGAAAAAATCGCTCAAGGATCTGATTCTTGAAATGGAAGACGAAGTCTTAGCCAATGCCGGAGTTGATGTTTTTGAAGAGCTTTTTAAACTCATATTCACCAAGCTCTACGACGAAATGGAAGGCGGTCGAGATAAAAAACGGCATTTGGTGTTTAAAAATTATGGCGACACGGAAACCGAATTAAAAACCAAAATTCAAGAGCTGTTTGATAAAGCGCGGGGTAAATGGGATGGCGTATTTACCGACGATGCCAAACTACAACTGACCCCCAGTCATTTAGCGGTGTGCGTATCGTCATTGGAAGGCGTAAAGCTGTTTAACTCCAATTTGGATGTGGTGGATGAAGCCTTTGAATATCTGATCAATAAATCCAGTAAAGGCGAAAAAGGCCAATATTTCACGCCGCGCTATGTGATTGATATGTGCGTGAAAATGCTTAATCCACAAGAGCATGAAACGCTCATTGACACTGCTGCTGGCAGTTGCGGCTTTCCCGTGCATGGCATTTTTCATGTCTGGGAACAAATCATGCAACAAGAAGGCTTGAGCAAAAGCCATTTATTTACTACCGAAAAAAAGCCCGCCCGCTGTGAAACGTATGTGCAAGATAAAGTATTTGCCATTGATTTTGACGAAAAAGCCGTGCGTGTGGGACGAACGCTTAATCTGATTGCCGGAGACGGACAAACCAACGTCTTGCATTTAAATACGCTGGATTATGAACGCTGGGATGAAAAAACCAAAGACGAAGACTGGGGCGATATATACGGCGAAGGCTGGAAAAAACTGCGCAAACTGCGCGTGAACAAAGACAGTAATCGTGATTTTGGCTTTGATGTGTTAATGGCGAATCCACCATTTGCCGGTGACATTAAAGAAACGCGAATTTTAGCTAAATATGAACTGGGCAAAAAAGACAACGGCAAATACCAGTCCACCGTTGGGCGCGACATTTTGTTTATCGAGCGCAACCTTAATTTTTTAAAGCCCGGCGGACGGATGGCGGTAGTGTTGCCGCAAGGCCGTTTTAACAACTCCAGCGATAAGCAAATTCGCGAATTTATTGCCGAACATGCCCGTATTCTGGCGGTCGTCGGTTTACACGGTAACGTCTTTAAACCGCATACCGGCACTAAAACCAGCGTGTTATTGGTGCAAAAATGGGATGACATACTTTGTCCTAAAGTTGATGATTACCCGATATTCTTTGCCACCATGCAAGAACCCAGCAAAGATAATTCCGGCGACAAGATTTATGTGAAGCGACAAAAAGTATCCACTTTTGAAGCTAATGATAACAAGGATGGTTTTAAGCTCGTCAAATACGAGCAAGCCGATTTTCTGAAGAAATACGGTAGTATAAAGGAAGCGACTACTTACGAGTTTACGCTTGATAGTAAGCAAACCCGAATGAATCTGGAGCAAATCGAATTCAAGTTTAATGGCTTGGAATTTGTCGAAAATCCTATCAATTTGGCAATGCCTATTGAGAGCAATGAATTGTTAATGGATGCTCACGGTCATCTGATCGTCAAGCACGACTTGTTTAATCATGATGGTCTCACGCAAGACGGCATAGCCGAAGCCTTTATTGAATTTGCCAAGAAGGAACACTTAAGTTTTTTTGATTGTGGCCTGTCAGGTTTTAAAAATCTGACAGGCCTTTATGCTGAACCGTTTAATGAAGTTAAATATCGGGCGTTATTGGACAGACTGGAAATTTCAGTTTTAACTTTAAAGGAGATATTGAAAAATAATGATTTATTTAGGCTGGAAGCTGAATTTTTTTCAAAAAAATATTTAGAGCTAGATAAAATTTTTTCAGGTAGTCCAAAACTTGGAGATTATGCAAAACAAATCACTTGTGGGCCTTTTGGTTCTAATTTGTTGGATACTGAGTATAAAAAAAATGGAATATTGGTAATCCGACCATTTAATTTAAAAAATTACAAAGTCGAAGATGAAAATCTTGTTTACATTGATGAAAATTGTTTAAAAACAAACGGATTGAAAAAGTTTGAAAAGGGAACACTGCTTTTTTCAAGGGTAGGAGATATAAAAATTGGAGTCTTGAATAAAGATAATGCAACCATAAGCCCAAATATCATTGCAGTTAATTTTTCAGATATTGATCTAACAAAATATTTATGTGTTTTCTATTTTTCAAAATATGGATTCAACCAAATCGAAAGACAGCTAAAAGTCTCAGCACAACCGACTATTTCTACATCTATCATTGCAGAATTAAAATTCCCATGTGTCAGTAGAGATTTGATTTGTGCAATCTCATTTATTTTAGATAAAAGCCATGATTTTTTAGCTAAATCTAAAGGCTGTTACACCCAAGCCGAAAACCTATTACTCAACGCATTAGGTATTGAAAATTTTTCACCCAGCACAAAAAATACCACTGAAAAATCATTCAAAGATTCATTTGTAGCCACTGGCCGCCTGGATGCGGAGTATTACCAGCCGAAATATGATGAATTGGAAGCGGAAATCGCAAAGACAAATGTATTAATCAAATTAAAAGATTTGTTAACGCTTAATCAACGAGGCACTCAGCCGAATTATGCAGAACAAGGCTTACCTGTTATTAATTCAAAGCATGTTCGAGAGGGCGAAGTTCTGTTAACAGATAACCGCTTTGCCACATTGTCAGATAAAGAACAGCCGCTGTTTATCAAAAAAGGTGATGTGCTGATAAACGGAACAGGTGTTGGTACTATCGGGCGTTCAGCCTGTTACTTGCATGAGCAAAATGCGCTGCCGGATAACCATGTTACCATTTTAAGGACAGATTCAATTAACCCTATTTTCTTATCTGTTTATTTGAATTCTATCGCTGGAAAATATCAGGTTGATAAGTATTTTAAAGGTTCATCTGGCCAAATTGAACTTTATCCAAAAGATATAGATAATTTTTATATCCCTCTTGTCAATGAAGAAACTCAAACCCAAATCGCCAACTTAGTCCAACAAAGCTTTACCCTAAAAGCCGAAAGCGAACGCCTATTAGACGCCGACAAACGTGCCGTAGAAATCGCTATTGAAACCGATGAACAAGCAGCGATGGTTTATATTAACGAACAAACCGGAGAAAAATCATGCACTCCCAAAAACTGAGCAATTTACAGTTAGAGTTATTAAAGGTTTTCAGCTACCAACTCAATCAACAACAATTAACCGATATAAAAAACCTGCTCGCCAACTATTTTGCCAATCAAGCGACACAAGAAATGGATAAGCTCTGGGAAGAAAACAACTGGGACAACAACACGATGGCAGAATGGGCGAATGAACATCTCTCAATGCGCTCATTTCAACTAATTGAAAATAAATATAAATTCATGAGCGCAATTACAACACTTTTCCCCGTTTTTTTGGGGAGTGGAGAGCTAAGTACGCCTTATCGTCCATCATGAAAGTTGTTTTTCGGTCCGTTCCCAAGCTCCCGCTTGGGAATGCCGTCTTGGAAGCTCCAGCTTCCTGAAACATGGCAAGCCATAGCTTGCCGCAGCTGATTCTCAACCTGGAGGTTGGGGATATTAGCGCAACTTCAGTATTGGCGTGGAAGTTAAAAACAGGTGGCGCTGTTTTATGGACTGGAGATCTCATTATCAATTATTTGAGATACAATTTAACTCTTACATTCATTGAAGCTTTCTAAAACTAACGCATTATGGAGAAAAATAATGAATACATTACCAGAATTAATTAATAAAGAAATTTACAAACTACCTTTAACTTCTCAAAAAGAGGTTCTCGATTTTGTGTTATTTCTAAATAAACGCATCAACATTGAAACCGACAATGATTATTTGTCAAAAGATCCAGACATTAAGCAAGCGATTATTGATGGTTTAAATACGCCATTGGATGAATGCTCAGAGCATTTGGATTGGTAATGTATAAGCTGTATTACACCAATCGCGCTAAAAAGGATGCCGAATTAATAAAAGCATCCAATCTGAAAAGTAAAGCAGAAGAGCTTTTGAGTTTAATCGCTCAAGCCCCATACGCTTATCCGCCGGAATTTGAATTCTTAAAAGGCGATTTAAAAGGCGCTATTTAAAGACGAATCAATAAGCAACATCGGCTTGTTTATGAAGTTTTTGAAAAAGAGCAGGCGATAAAAATTATTATGATGTGGTCTCATTATGAATAATTGTCTTTAATTAGGGTTTCCAACCCAGAGGTTCGGAATCAGCGCAACAGCGTTAGATAATATTAATTAACGAAGACTAGAGGTTTTAGGATGAAAACGATTTTGGCTTTTATCCAACTTTTACCTGAAAACCGTTGCCGCATTTTGGAAGGAGAAGAGTGCGAGTGGTTCTAATGAAGATATTAAAGGTTGGTCGCCTATTAAGGCCGGACGATGCGGCCACCTCTTTCTACACATTGGTAGGTGAGCGGATGTAAATATAGACCTAATCACAGTAATATTCAAGAAAAATAATCAACTTGCAGCGAGCAGATAATTTATTCGGTGTGATTTTAAGTCGGCAAAACGCCGACGTTACTTGGCCTCAATGCCGGTCGGGGTTTGCTGCCCTGACTGAAACGATTAAGGACTGCAACAGCTTTTAAAACGCTAAACGTTACAAAGCAAACAATTCGCGCATTTTTTTGCCGGGGCTTTCGGCTCTCATAAAGACTTCACCGACCAAAAAGGCGTAAATACCATTATCCAGCATCAACTGGACATCGTCGTGTGTGTGGATGCCGCTTTCGGTGATGATGATGCGATCTTCAGGAATTTGCTGTTTTAAATCCAAAGTTGTTTGCAACGCGGTTTCAAAAGTGCGCAAGTTGCGGTTGTTAATACCGATTAAGCGGGTATCCAGTTTAAGCGCCCGTTGCAGTTCTTCGGCATCATGAACTTCAACCAGCACATCCATACCCAATTTAGTGGCGGTATCTGACAGCTCATGCATCAGATCATCTTCAAGGGCTGCGACAATCAGCAAAATACAATCTGCACCCAAGGCACGCGCTTCATAGACTTGATAAGCATCAATCATAAAGTCTTTTCTCAAGACCGGCAGTGGGCAGCGCTCCCTAACCATTTGCAAGTACGCTTCCGAACCTTGGAAAAATTCTTTATCCGTTAACACCGATAAACAAGTAGCGCCATTCATGGCATAATCCTGACCAATCAATACAGGTTGAAAATTTTCCCTAATTACGCCTTGACTGGGTGAAGCTTTCTTGATTTCAGCAATAATCGCCGGTTTTTTTGCCAACACCTTGTGTTGGATAGCGTTATAAAAACCACGGGGGCGTTCTACAGTAGAGGCAATATCTTCAAGATTGGCTATAGACATACCAGACTTGCGCCTAGCTACTTCTTCAGCTTTTTTTACCAAAATAGTTTTTAAAATATCAGGTGTATTAGTCATTTTTAGTCTGTTATGAAGTTTTTGAATACGCAATTAATGCGTCGAATTTAGCTCTTGCAGCACCGCTGGCGATAACTTGAGCGGCTTTTTTGATGCCTGCGGCTAAAGACTCAGTAATATTTGCCGCGTAAATCGCAGCCCCTGCATTTAATAATACAATATCCCTGGCCGGACCAATTTTATTGGCTAGTACTGAGTTTACCATCACTAAACTTGA
>CAMDOP010000178.1 GCA_945903675.1 Crenothrix polyspora | reverse complement strand
ATCTGCAATCTTTTGTTCTTCTGGGATAGGAATGAAACGATCAGGCCAGACTGTATAACCAAGAAAATGCTGGACCAATATTTCACGGACAAACCTACCTAAAGGAATGCTCCTTTGATCAGCAAGATGCTGTAAATCATCCTTCATCTTGGATGGCAGTAGCAGTTTACAAGGAACTAAGTTTTTTCCTAGCCCTGGAATGACTTCATCCAATGACGCCCTAGAAAATTTGATTCCACTATCAGCTCTTGATACAGGAGGCGGCTCATAATTAAGGCCTGTTTTAAAAGCTCTCATTTTAAGTAGATCATGAACTCCATAAAGATAAACAACCAAAAATTCCCTTAGATACCGAGAGTTACTGCCGCTTATTTCATTACAGGTTTGATCCATTGCCATGCGGAGGGGTTCGGACATCCAAAGTCTTATTACGGCATCGTTGTCATGTAAGTGAGCAATACCCCTGTCACCTTCGTACAGAGCTGTTAGCGCGGAATTATCTTGCTCATTACTGCCTTTGTTGTTTTTGCCAAAAAGCCACTTCAACATAAAAGTCCCCTATTTATTTGTTTGTTGGCAATGAAGACATTGCGCTACACTGAAATCAATGAACAGATACAGATTCCACATGAAGCATAAACCTTATAGATCGGTTAGTCACTCTTACTGATCAAGTTGTAATTAGTGTAATTGGCTAAAACTCTCTTGGTTAGTTGGTTGAACAATGAAAACGGTGGATTCTTATTCGGATTAGCTTATGTCGGAAAATTAGTCGCAATATTCATAAAATGAAAACATTGTGTTTTTAATAAAACGGGAGAAGCAACATGAAAATTAAATTAATCGCTTTGCTGTTGCTGAGTACATCGGTAAGTGCTGTAGAACTACGTGGACCTAATGGTGAGCATCTTGGCCAGTTAGGTGGTTCTAAGTATGCTGTGGACTCCACTAACAATCCTTATGGCACGTATGGCTCTAAATATAGCCCTGAGTCGATTAACAATCCCTACGGCAACTATGGAAGTAAATACTCACCATCATCCCCTAACAATCCTTATGCAACCGATTTACCGACTCCCATAGTGGGAGATCCAAGTATAGGTGTGGAATGAAATTAGTATTTTTACAGGAAATAAAACATGGTGTTAGATCTAACAAACAGATACACAGTTAAGGTAGAAGTCTTTAAATCATAGCTAACTACAATGAACTTACCAAAAGCAACAAAAAATTCAATTCAATGAGTCAAACAAAAAAACAACGGAATAACAAACAGTTCGTCACATTCTATTTAACTGCCTTACTTAGACAAGGATCTCTCCATGCAAGAAAATAATCCAATAAGGCAATCATTGGTATATGAGTTAACTCGACAAAATCACAGCATCCTGATGGATCTTAAAGAAGCCCATAAAACTATCGATAAGTTGAACCTTGAACGGTGTCTGATGAAGGATAGTCAAATTGACTTAGTGGTGCGACTTGAAAAAGCAAATGAAAAAATACACCAACTGACTGTAAAGCAAGAACAATCAAATCCTAAAATAGTCGGATTAAACAGGTTATTAATTTAATAAACCTCATAAGAACTTAATTTTAAGGTCAAAAGTTAACTAAATTTACCATATCGTAATAGCAACTAAATAGAGATTCTTATGCCATGCTGCTCTTGAAAATATAAATATGAGATTATGGAGAGACAGTACAATATTGAGAGCCTATTCAATTTTAGGCCTTATTTCTATACAACGCGGAAAATAATTGATGCAGATTAAAAAACTCAGGTTAACGAATTATTATTTCTTACCAATTTCCAGCGTATATAAAAGTAACTGACTTTTTTGATTATCATCGAAAGTTGAATAGCAGACAAGAATCTCAGCTAGAGAATCGTCCTTGCAGTAAAAGTAAACTAAAGGAACATCAAGGACATTAGCAAGTTTTTCGACTGTATTGATTTTAGGCTCATGTACGCCTGTTTCGTAACGACTAATCCTGGCGCTACTGCAACCCTCGTCCATTCCAATCAGCACACCAAGCTTGTCTTGGGGAATACCAACTCGAATTCGCGCTTCACGTAAACGACGTCCAAATAGAGTAGAGGGGATAGAATGCTTTGACATTCTACCATAATCGTAGAATAGTCTTGCCCTGGCTCTACGTAATTCGTAGAATGACAAATTTACTTATATTCATTAAGTTTATTATCAATTTTATGCTATGAGCGCATAAGTTAACGAAACTTACAAATAGATTTATAAAACTATGGCCTACTCGTTTATTAGGGATTCCAGCCTAAGGATTTTAGCTAGTTCAAATCATCTAAGTCATGGCAGAAATAATGAAACAAAAATACTTACAAATATTTGAGTATCTGCTTGAATTTTCGAAACTAAGAAGTAAACCTGTAAGGGATATTGAAAGTGCCGAGCAATATCCTGAAAACATTTGGTTGGCTGATATTCCAAAATGCGATATTTTTGATTGTATTACTTTCCAGAACTACAACCATGATGCCGATTATTGGTTAAAAATAGGTAAACCTAAAGAACCAAAACCACCGATTTTCGTAACGTTAATCGACTCAGTCACAGATTGGATTATTAAAGATAGCTTGATCGATGAAAGTGTCGTGCCTTGTTTAAATGAAAGTATAATCAAAAATGGTAAAACAATTCTGTTAACCGAATACCCAGAAGTTGAATTAAAGTTTCAAGAGTATTTAAAAAATCAATGGCTTGATGATTTAGAAATCTATAAAAAAGAAGTTAACGATTTTCAAATTAAGCGTGATACGTTTGAAGTTCAAAGTAAGATCTATAAGAAATTTTTCAGTATATACAACAAAGTACAGCAGTTCGGTGAAGAGTATGAGCTTGTGTTTGGTGCAGGGCTTTTGTATTTTAAAGAGAGTCAAAATACTCCTAAAATTTGTCGTCATATTTTAATTTCAAAAGCAGATATAACTTTTAATCACTCGAAAAAAGAGTCTTTTATAAAAGTTTCATCAATTATTGGAAGTGAAATTCAGATTGAAACGGACTCTATACTTGGTCTGAATAATCAGTTTAATGACGCTAATATTATCGCGGCTGAGAATAAAGTTAAGGATTTTCTTAATAGAGAAGATATTTCTGATAATATTTTTTTAGCTCAAGTTAAGGAATCTATTCATTTTCCTTGGGAGACCGAAGGCGATATTATCGTTGATGAGCCCAAGGTCTATACCCGCGAACGCCTTGTGAATGACCGGTTCCGAGAACAAGCCTGGCTTGAAAAACAGCTAACCGTACTCACGCGTGAAGATTTTGTCATTCCTGAAGCAAGAGTAAGCAGCGTTAAAACCAAGCATAGCACAGTGGCCGAAAACCTAGGTAAATCTGACGGCAGTAAAGCTGGACAAGGTCTACCTAGCCTTCCTACCTTACAATCCGAAACCAACAGTTTGAATAAAACGCCACTGAATATCACCGCTACGCCTGCCGATACGTTTGCAGATATGCAGGATTACCGTGACATAGTCCGTAACGAAATGATGCGCATCCAGCTGGATGACCGTCATGATATAGAAGGCAACACGCTATACCGGCTAAATTTCGACAGCGCCATTATTCCTGGCGATCATACCCATGCATCTGCGATAATTTTGGTTACAGTGGCACCTGATATTGAAACCAACAACACACCCGAAAATAAGAAAAACTTGTTCAATGATTGGATGGTGGAAATTCAAACCATGGTGGATGCTCTTATTGATGACAGAATTAAGATGTTTACAGCTGAAAAAATGTTCGAAGACCAATTCCCGGCTAATGAGCAGGGTAATTTTGAAGCTTTTTTAAGAGGACAAATATGTTTACAAATAAAAAAACTTATCTTAAACCCTAAATTTATAAAACCAGAAGGTTTTAAAACAGAGGAAATCACTTGCGATTTAAACCCTGAGCCAGATGATTGCGATACGCAACAGCGTTCATTTTTATGCAATGCTAAGGAGCCTACTGTTTACTCCGATTGCAAAGACCACCCAGATAAATTTTTTTGTGAAGTTGAAATGTTAATAGGTAGCTACCCACGTAACCTTGATAAAACAAGAAAAATTAAAACTACTAGGGTATTAGAAGATGAGCTAAAAAAACACAATTACTTAAAGAATGACGCTGAACTTGGAGAATTAATTAGCAAAATTTTGAACACTTGCCCACTACCAAAAGATAAAAATGAAAAGCCTAAAGAGATAATATTCAAAAATGGAGATGTTCGGGTAAAAGCTGATGACGATAACTATCAAGATCACATTAATCGTAAGGATTGGCCAAGTATTCAATGCCCCCAATTACTTTCAAACAACCGCATGCTTGTCGTCATGAATTTAGTCGATCGATTAAGTGCAGTGTCTGTTCTAGTTGATCAATATCCAAAACAAATCAGCGACTTGGTCAAATCTTTTCCAGAACAAACCTGGAAGATGCCACGAGTCATTGAAGAACTGACCAGACCCTATGTTTGCGTAAATCTCAATGACAAAAGTCCACCCGCCTCTCAAAACGATTATCACTACATCGATTCTTCCTATACATATACTAATTGCCCACCAGCACAGAACCAGTCCCCTCATCCGGATGAAGGTCTTAATCGTCAGCTAGATAGTCTCAAGCTACTGATGGTAAGTTATCAGGCTAAAGAGTTTGATCAACTAAACAAATACTTTAATATGTCGGTCGAAGGATGCGATATGCAAAAATGTCGCTTGGTGCTGACTAAAAAAAAGAGTGGAGAAGATACGTTAATAAACGATCTTGAAAAGGATATATCACAAACCTTTTCCTATGCAGTGACCCCGCAAACCCAAACTCAGCACATTGCGCTGCTCAACAAACAAAAACAACAGTTATACAGCCTAGTTAACGCCGCTTTGCTGGGAGGCGGCAACAAAGTTGAAGCGCTGATACAAAAATTAAGCACGGTCGAAAAAGAATTGGAGCTAGTGGAACGGCATCCGTTGGTGGTCGGTTTTGGTGATTGGCAATATGAGAATAAGGCGGATCCCAATACCGCAACCCGCTTTGGTTGGGTTATAAAGCCTCGATTGGCAGGTAGCCAAGATTTATCTGACAACTCCGAGTTTCGACAACTCCCAAGCCATCACTCGCTAAGCGCGGTCATTTCAATTCCAAGCTGGTGGCGTTCGGTCACAGTACAAGTGAATAAATGTTGGAAAACCGAGCCAAAATTAGGCGCTGGTATTTCTACTCTTTGCGATAAAAGCGATAGCAAATCACCGCTTTTTAGCATCAAAGTTCCTGGGCACGGGCATGAAATCAATCAAAAACTCAAGTTTGAAGTATTTAAAAATCCCCATCTGTTAAACTTAAATTATCAAGGCGATCACAATCAATACATTGAAATTGGCCGAAAAGGTGTCGTATTACTGGAAGGTGAGCGATTATGGCGCAGCACGGTGGTCATGCTAAACAATCAGCTAGCCGATAACATTGAAGTGTTGCCGGATATGAAAGGGGTGATGGCGACATTTCAATGCGTAGAACCCGCAGCAGGCAACACATGGAACAAATACGTAGATAATGATGAAAAAGTTGAAGAGCAGGAAAAAGAAAAAATACTCACTAATCATCCAGTCGATGTTTTACAACCTAAAGAACCGGAAAAAACCGAAAATTCCGATCCAACTTCTTCTAATGCCTCATTAACTGATTCTAATTCAAACCAAAAGAATTGTGATGACATGGGGCGATATTGGGATAAAGCGCAAAAAGTCTGTATTCACGATGAAACTGCTTTGGTAAAGCTTTGGACGAGTGAAGGCAATACAGATCCCCATCCTATTAGAGTCACGCTAAGACCCTTTGTGCGACGTTATCCTGACGATAAACCTTGCTATCAAATTGAAGCAGAAAAACAACCCACAAGATAGATTAGAGCCATAGAATGCGCCGACGATAGGAGTCGCTTTGTTCGAATCATTTGTTTGTATGAATATTGAAATCTCCAGGATGTCCCAGATAACTGGATAAACACCCTGATCCACAAATCTATGAAAACTTGAATGGGCCAGTCGACAACGCGTTTTACTCGGCCATGTTTATCGGGATTTCAATAAATCAATGCAATAATCAATAATCAATGGGGGCAGACTAGCTATTAGGCATATTTGCAATATTACAACTATTTGCTACCAACGCACTGGCACACTCTGTGAAGGCCTCTAAAAAGCGACAATTATTGATTCTGAAGCCTATCTATTAACTTCGTCAGGCTGCCTATCACGAATTATTCAAGAATAAACTTTCCGAAAATTGTATTACCGAAATCAGAGAGGTAACCAATAAAGCATGAGTGTTAGGCAATGACCAGTTTAAGCAACGCATTCAAGAATAGTTAGGGCGACGAGTTGAGCCTAAAGCCAGCGGCGGTGACAGAAAATCGGAACAGTTTCTTTCCAGTTAGGCCTTATCTCTGGGCGGTACTGCCTCTGAGCGTTCCGTATGAATATTTGGCTGTCTGTCTCTGGCTGACTGCTTTGTGGGGGGAACCGAACGGTCAGCTATAGGAAGCCTATGACTGCTGTTGGCACACAGCGGTCATCGGATCTCAATATTTTACCGTCCGACTCCTCTCGGAAAGCGGACCGTCGATTTTAGCGAACCAACTGTCACTAACCGCCAAAAAGAGCAATTTAAATTAGACCAAAAAACTAAAGATATATTCTTTATTCATGCGGTTTAAAAATATAACAAACGCCAGATTTAGCCGATTACTGTTTAACAGCAGAGTTGGGCAACTCCCCAGTCGGTTATCATGT
>CAMDOP010000177.1 GCA_945903675.1 Crenothrix polyspora | reverse complement strand
GCCTTGAATTTCCACAAACCCCCCTGAGCCTGTCATGACGATATTCATGTCTGTGTCACAACTTGAATCTTCAATATAATCCAAATCTAATAGCGGGTTTCCTTCATCCATAAAACCCTAACCTAACAGTCGATACATCAACAGAGCGCTCATCATTGAGCTGCACACGGATTCCGCTGGTTGTAACTGAACCAAACTCAAGACCTAATTTATCTTCACCAACAATTATGGACAGAGTGAGATCATTTTCCGGCGCAGAGTAGTAGCTATCATTCTTTAAGGCGAGCTTCATTACTCGACCTCTTGATAACAGTTCCCTGACGCCACCCAATCTGCAGCAAGTTCTGCAAGCCATTCAAGATTAGCCTTTGAGCTTTTGTGGCAGGAAAGTCTTGGAAATGTTGGGCCGGAACCCACTGCAAATCCGCCTTTATAAGGATCAACTGCTAACGGCAGCCATATACTGCGATAATCTTCCGGCAACACGTTCTGATGGTAGCCTGAATCAAATTGCAGCTCGGCCCCGCCAGATTTATAATTACGAAGGTGGTCTCTGTATACACTACATTTGTGCTTTGACGACTTGCCTAGAATTAAACCCAGCTCCTTTTCAAATATCTTAAAGCGCTGATCACGGGCATTTTGTTCTGGGTTTGTTGCTTTATATTTTGGTTGCATAACGGATACCTCAATAAGTTTATGTGGGTTTTTTCTCCTATTTTGTGCGAGGTGATCAAGCTCGAATAATCGGCGGTTGACGACTCCGGTTTTATTGCGTCAGTACTATTTTACTATACATTTCAATCAATTACTGCTTTTACAAGGGCTTTTTTCGACTTGTTGATGATATTTTTTAGTTAAAATCTACATTAAGTACGACTAGCCTATTAATCACTGAACTTACCAGCACTGGTCATACTTATCTGTCCACATGTCCAGAATGTGGACGGAACAAAAACCTCTGCAGCCCTTGCTATTGCTAGATGTGTCCAGCTGGGACAGCTGGGACAGATGAAAAACTGTTTACAACTATATATGTTGGGATCGTGTCCATAAGACGCCTGTCTATTATTATTTCTATATTGAATAAAAGAAGTGTCCCAGCTGTCCCAGCTGGACACATCCAGCAATGGCGGTATCTGCAGGTGTCCAGAAGAAAGGAAATGTGTCCGCATAGGGCAAAATGTGTCCAAGTTCTTAAGCATCTACATCAACTTTTTCATATTTCTCGAAAGCAGTCACGGCTTCTTCCAAGGTTCCTAATTTAAATCCGCGGCCACTATCACGGCCATCCACACGCCTAACGCTCGTAAATATATGGCTCAAATACTTAGATAGCATCATCATCGTAACTCGTCCATATTCACCAACTTTAGCTTGATCACACCACGTTAAATAATTTGTATATAAAGCTTTTGTTGCCAATGTAGGTGGCCATGAAGTAGACCTGCCATTTATTAGGAAATCCGCTCCAAAACTACCAGCATGAAGAGCATCAGCAAGCCATTTTTGATGAGGTTCAAACGACTGTAAGCGTTGTGCTTTTAGGCCTGCTGTATCGGGTATATCACGGACATTAAAGCGACTTAAATCGTAATTCAACATCATATAAAGAAACGCTGCTTGTACCTCTATTGAAGCCGTAGCCTTAGCCAGTTCTGTGAAATAGGCGGTATCATTTACTCGTTTGTTTGACACATCTAACACACAATAGCGTCTTTCGTCTCTGGAGGCTGGGACTGCCCAGTCTGAATTGGTCGCCATAAATAACTTAAACATGTTTTTCTGCGGCACAGCATCTATGCCCTTGCGCTCTGACATGTATTTTGGCTCAGTTATCAGTCCTTTCAAAACACCTTCATGCTGCTTATCACCTGAGAAAAAAGCCTCGTCACAAAAGATAAAACAAATGTCATTTAAGTGCCCATTAAAACTGCCGATTAAGTGTTTGGCATTGGTGATATGAATGCCATGTTTGCCCCAGATAGTATGTAAGAAGTTACCGACTGATCCCTTGCCAGTTCCTTTATCGCCACGAGCAACGATGGCTGTTCCAATAACTTCCCAAGGTTTCTGCATAGACAGAGCAATCCATCCCAAAACATAGTTGTAGAGCTCGACATCGTTATCACAAAGGACGGTACGAATATGCATCAGTATTAGCGCGCAGAGTAAGTCGTTTTGTTTTGGCTTTACTGAGAATCCTTCCCACGTATTAAAATAATCTTTAGGAGAGCTTTTACTCGGCAAGAAAACCACGCCACCGGTATATGATCGACTTTTTGGACTGTAGGCCCACGCCATGAGATGATTTTTATAAATAGGCTTATATAATGTACTCGCTACAGAAATCCCAGTTTGGATTATTGTATTAGCAAATACCTTCGATAACTCTTCCCTTTTATAGAACTCATAATAATCACGACCATCATGGGCGCTACTCCCATCTTCAAGCCGCATAATCCGATGCTTGCCACCGACAATCACAGAGGCATATCGTTGATTCCACTTTTCAACATGAAGACGATAGATTTCTTTCCAATCCAGCACAACCTCATCATCAACAATTTCTCCGACGTGAACCTTATCGTTATTCGGGATTTCTGTATCTGTTGTTCGACAAAATATATCGTTGAAAGCATCAGCATCCCCTACAAAAGCATTTGATGAGCCATGACCCAGACCATTTAGTAAGTCTTGCCCACTATGTAAGAAATAGATACATCCACTATGAGCAAAAGAATTGATTAACGGCGTATCACCATTGTTATAGTAGAATTTAGCAAGTGACTTGCCGTAACCAACACCTTCCAGTGGGTCTGCTAATGATTTGCGATCATAACGTTCAGGGTTTGATAGAACATTACAAACAGTCACAGTACCCAGCATGGGGTCAGAAAATACCAATGTAAACGAGCCAAATAAATCTTTACCACCCCCGTCCAACATTGCCGCTACAGTAGAACGGGCCGTATCCAAATCTGTTCCTTTATCTACAAGCTCCGACACTTTTTGTGCAGCCCATTCGTTTCTTTTAGTGGCACTATCTTGTTGCATTAAGACCTTAGCCTCTGCCTTTAGTTGAGAAACCTGTTGCGCTTCCTCTACAGTCAAGGCCGGTAAGGTAGATAGGTCGAGCATTTTGCCTTCCACGTAAACGGTTTCAGGCGCTAAATATTTCAGTCCGCTATTTGCAATGACGGGTTTACCTACAAAATCCAGTCGCTCAGGACTAAATACAGCAGAATCAATAGGCGTCCGCTCTAACATTGAGCCGTTTGCTGAAAGGGCAAAATAGCCACAACCATTGAGCCATAAACGCTTGGCAAGCAAAGCACCGTATTCCATAGCATGTGTTGTATCGGATACTGGTAAATATATATGACATCCTAGATTACGCATTAGAAGCTTCTCCTTGCAGATGAATACCAGAGGAGACAGACCCGCGGACAATATAGGCTGATTGTGCAATTTCTGGGTGTATGGATGCTAAGGCTGCCAATAATTCATCAGGCGTAAAGGGTTTGCCGTATTCACAAGGATCATAATCAATCATGAGCACACCCGGTCCACTGTAGGTAAAATGATCTTTGGAACGGGATATGATATTTTCCTCGAGGTTTTCTTTGCCTTTAATGGTAATACTAACTTTGTCTGGGTAGATAGGCGCATAAGTGCCGTATCCAAACGCTTGAGAAACTGTTGCCTGATTAAGCGCTTCTGCAAAGTCAGCAAAAGGCATCGTGATCCGCTCTGCTATTCCTGTATGCATTTGAGCCGCCGCTTGCTTTACAACAGCACCAGAAGCATCCACCGAGTAGCTCTTTGATAAAGGGCCCGTACTTGTATATTTTGTGAAAGTAACAAGGTTAAGATTAGTGGGGGTTATAGGTGCTTCATCGGCAAACATTTCTACTTGCATATATTGATTAGTCATTATTTTGCACTCCCACTTTGAGTGCCTACCCAAGCGAAGAATTTGTTTTCGTTAATCAAAACTTTTCTGCCGATCCTAATAATTGCACCTGATGAAGCCAGTCCATTTTGATGTTCATTAAAAATTAAGGAACGCAGGCCGCCGAGAGTAAAAGCCTTATATTGTTCAATAAACTGTGAAACAGTTAAGTATTGGTATATTTGTTGTTGCTGTGTTTCCATTTTTGTACGCTCTAGTAAGCATTAAGAAGACTAAAGCATAACTAATTGTTATTGCTAGATATATTGTGAAAAATAGGCCTTAATACTGTGGGTCTAATCCTGTGGTTATCCACAGTATTTTCAAGCCTTTATAAATATAGTACGCATAAAAAAAGGCGGATAATTCCGCCCCTAAAAAACACACTATTGGATTATATACCTACGGCAACAACTGCTTTTTACCAGCTTTTCTTTTATCCCATATCTTCTGCCCTCTATTCCAATCTGTGAAGCCAGAGGACCATAATTTATCTTTAGTTTTATTTGCCTCTCTTGCTTTTAGTGCTCTAATGACTTGTGGCTCAGTCATATTTTCAATACTCCATTTATCGTCTTTCGATTTCTCATCAAACCATTCTTTTGCATCAGCATCACGTAAGCCGTTTATTCCTTTACGTCCTTCAGTCGGAGGTCTTGACTCTCCTTGCGATGCTAAATTAATCGGGCTGTAGTGAGGGTCAATTGAGTGAAATTGTGGAAGAGAATCTTCGTACCAACCAAATCTTTCAAGTGAATGTATTTCTGCTTTTGTACAATAATTATGTAAATGCTCGTATTCTGGTTCCGGATAATTTATGCGTCCCTGTCTATCTGCCAATATCTTCAGAACAAAAGCTTTAGAGTTAACATCTGAACAATCGTTGTCATTGGCATGCAAAGTTAAACCATTAAAGCTATAAATCTGCAAACTGCCATCTTTAATAGACTTTGCTAATTTTGCAGTACCTTCTCCTAGATATCTTACAAGTGTTAGCCAACGAGGAGGTAGAGTAGGTAGATTGCTTCTAGTCCATCCAAAGCCATTAAGAGGGCTATGTAATGAATCCCATTCATCATATTCAGAATAATAAAGAAAATAAGGCCTTTCTTTGTCTAATCTGTTTTTTCTCTCATTTATAAGGTTTAACGCAAAGGCTAATGAAAGGTAGTCAGAAGCGTCATGATCATTAGCTAATATTCGAGAATTAAATTCATCATAGACCTGTAATGAGCCTCCAACTGCAATGCTTTCAATAGCTGTAATATTATGTTCAGAAAGAAGACGTTCAATAGGTAACCACTCGTTAGGATTTTGTTCATCAGTCATCACAAGCCACCAAATATTTTGGCGTTCATACTGGCAACCACATTCGAAACGTGGCCGTCTGACAAGTGCGCGTAACGCTTAACCATAGAAAGGGTCTTATGTCCTAACACTTCGGCAATTTCGGCTAAACTAGCCCCATTCATGGCCAGATAACTTGCGGTGCAATGACGTAAGTCATGCCATTTAAAATCGGTTATCTGCGCAGCAGTCATAGCATTGGCAAAAGCTTTACGTAAATCCATAGGCTTCTGGGGGATTCTATCACTAGGGAAAAGTAGCTTAGTGTCTAGCCGCCTTACTTTGGCATGTTCTCTTAATAGTTCAAGACATAGACCGGATAATGTTATGCGTCTTCTCTCACCATTTTTTGTTTGATGCAAGATTAAGAACCCATCCTTTAAATTTATATCTGACCATTCAAGCTCCATTTGTTCGGCTTGTCTCATGCCTGTTGATAATGCAATTACAACACAAGGGTAAAGGAGTTTGTTAGGCGATTCTTTGCAAGCTTGTAACAGTTTCGTCCTGTCTTCATCTTCAAGAAATCGAACACGACCTTTAGGTAACTCAATGCTTACTGCTTTTTTGATTGGGTTATCACTGAGCCATTTCCAGTTAGAAACAGCAATGGAGAATACGTGTTGTAAGTTTTTTACATACTTGTCGGCTGTAGCAGCTTTTTGTGGCATCGCATCTATGTACGCTGATATATCGAGTGAATCTAAATCAGACAATAAGTAATACCCAATCTTATTGGACCACCAAGCAAGTCTACTAATGCGTTCTTTTTGTTCTTTCTCACTGTAAACTTTTCTTTTATTGTTGGGTAGATATTCAGAACAGTATCGATCAATCAATTCTGCTACTGTATGTTTTTTAGCTTCAGCTGTTTTAAAGTGTCTGCCTTCACGGATTGCTGACTCAACATCCTGAATCCATTTGTTAACGTCAGTCTTACGTTTAAAAGTTGCTGTTTGAGCTGGGTAGCCTTTTAACCGAATCTCGGCCTTATAGCGTTTGGTGCCATCTTTAGCTAGTCGTTCTGTGATAGTTGCCATTATTGCCTCTATAGGACAGCAAACAGCTTTGGTATAATACGTCAGCCATTGCTTAACCTGATTTTAAGTTATTGGTAAGGCCTTTTTTGTGCTGATACACTTCTTAGACCGCTATTTTTAATAGCCTTAGAGTATAAACCTTTGGCGCAATTTTGGCGCAATACATTATAAAAATAGGTAATAAGTGGTGAGTGTTGAGGGTAGTGTTAATATGGTAACTTATTGATTTAAAAGTTATTGATTGTTATTGATAATTGCTGGCTTTTAAATAAAACTAACTTTTAATGCGATGGTCGCGCGTTCGAATCGCGCACGACCCACCAGCAAAGACCTTGATTTATATAGTATTTCAACAGATTGCCCGTCGAGTTGAAGCAACGTAATAGCAGTTAGGCGCAAATTTAGGCGCAAATCTGTATTGTCTTGCTCAATGAGGTGGCGTAATGAATCAAAAATATCTCCAAAAATCCCAACATTTGACAGGCG
>CAMDOP010000176.1 GCA_945903675.1 Crenothrix polyspora | reverse complement strand
CCAACGGGTGTGGGAAAAACCGAGTTAGCAAAAACCTTGGCTCAATTTTTGTTCAATGATGATGCGGCTATGGTGCGTATCGATATGAGTGAGTTTATGGAGAAGCATTCGGCGGCTAGGCTGACCGGTGCGCCTCCTGGCTACGTGGGTTATGAAGAAGGCGGCTTGTTGACAAATCAAGTCCGTAGCAAACCATACAGCGTTATTTTATTCGATGAAGTAGAAAAAGCCCATCCCGACGTATTTAATTTGTTCTTGCAAGTCTTGGATGAAGGTCGCTTGACTGATAGCCAAGGTCAGTTAGTCAACTTCACTAATGCGCTCATTTTAATGACGTCTAATCTAGGTTCTGAATATATAGAGCCAGTAGAAACTGAAGAAGAGCAGCAAAACATGCAATCCTTGATTATGGAAAAAGTGCGAGGCCATTTTCGCCCCGAATTTCTTAATCGACTCGATGATGTGTTGATTTTTCGCCAATTGACCTTAGAAACCATGCGTCCCATTGCTGATATACAATTACAGCGTTTGGCAATGTGTTTACTAGATCGTGATATTCATTTAGATGTAGATGATGATGCTAGTAATAGTTTAGCGCAATGGGGCTACAACCCTTTATATGGGGCACGGCCTTTAAAAAGAGTCATTCAAAATAAACTTCAAGATCCACTAGCCGAGCTACTACTTAATGGAGAGCTTTGTGATGGGCAGCGAGTTGCTATTAGCGTAAGCGAAGGTGAATTAGTATTTACCTGTATTGATCAGGAAAGCATTGTCGATGATACTGAAAGCACTAGGGTGGATTAAATGAAAGTAAAAACTTCATGGTGGTCTACGTTTATGGAGATAGTTTCCGCATTGAGTGGCTGGGCTTGGCTAGGTTTAGCCACAGTGTTGGTGTTGCTATGCGTGCTTAGTTATCTAATATGGAAACGTAAGTATAGTAATGATGCCAAAAAGCTGGTGATTCCTGAACTCACTGTTCCGACAAAGCTTTCATTGCCGGTTAATAGTTTAGTAAAAGTCTGGCGCTCTTTTGTATGGAATATTCCTTGGCGTCTTCGGCCTAAAGCATTGAGCGCACCCTTTTCATTAGTTATTGGTGATGCAGGGTCTGGTAAGAGTAGCATTATCGATCACTATGCAAATTGGCAAGGGCAGGATTTTCGATTTCACCCCAGCGCCGTGGATGATAATTTGCTGCAAATTTATTTGGGCGCTAAATCATTGGTGCTTGAGTTTGGTTCATCACTGCTTTATGACACCAGTGCTGCGGCATACCACGCAATAAAAAAATTATGGCGGCGATTGCCTCCAAGTCCTCAAGTGGTTATGGTCTTTGATGCGAACACGTTGCTGTCACCGCAAACTGATTTCCTGCGCCAATCAGGACATGCATTATTTGGCAAGCTTAAAGTATTTAGCGAGTTAGAAGGCAAACCTTTGCCGCTGATACTTGCCTTAAGCCATATGGAAAAAGTTGAGGGCTTCGTCGAGTTTTGTGTATTTTTAGACGAGGCTGGTATACCTTTACAACTGGATTTTCCTAATGGAGATGGTATCAATCAAATAGAATCCTGTTTAGAGGATTTTAAGCAGCATCTACCTCGCGCACTGATAACTCGTCCTGCCCAAGATTATCTTAAAATTGTCTCGTTTCTTAATGAAACGCCTAAATTGTTCCGTGTATTGATTGATGTTCTGCGCATAGCAGGACTGGAAAAAGGCGTGGATGTCCCCTCTGTAGTCAGGCTTTGTTTATTGTCGGAACAGGTGCATAGCTTTGGTTGTCAACCCTTTGCGCTGCCTGCCGGACTAGAGCAACGCTCGCGAATACAATTAAAGGGTCATGCTAAAGTCGCATTGGGTTTCGCTTTGGCAGGCGGGGTCTATTTGATTGGTAGTTATAGTTATCAGCAGTATCTGGTGGTAAATGCATATAAAAACATTAAAAACATTAAAAATATTGCTAATATGCAAATAGAGTCCTATTCAGAAAAGATTAGCCCTCTATTCGTAGATTTTAGCGACAATTTAAATAAAGATGCTTTGTTGAGCTTTATGCCTGGTTTTTTTGAAAAAGCACAACAGCAAAATAATTACCTATTGATAGCAGAAATTCGTAAATATTATTTATTGCCGGTATTAAAACAATTGCAGAATGAACCTAACGCTAATTTCAAAACTATTCGCTGGATTAGCGTGTTATATGCGACGTCAACTAATGAAATGGGTGAAATAGTAAAAAGACGACCAGAAAAAAATCCTGTAGATATGATTAAATATGGCCCATTAATTAATGATTATGTTAATTACAATAGCCATACAGAAGACTTGGATTATTTGCTAAATGAGATCACCTATAATAAATCTCAGGGGTACATGGAAGACCAAGTGCCTTGGTTAGAACTATTGCATAGTTTTCAGAAAATACTTAAAAAACCATTTATTCAGCAAGCTGAATTTAATGCATTACAAGAAAAATTAGTGTCGTTTCAGCAGTTTCTTGATGTCTTGGAGTATTACAAGCGTCAAGATGTTGCAATCACATGGATGCAACAACATACTAGTTTACGTTATGATTTTAATGATAAATCGGATTTTCGCCAAAAAAGTATCAGTGATTTATTAACGTTAGTTAGCCATCTTAAATTGAGCAAAATTGACAATTGTCCTGTTACTTCGTCTTTGAGCGAATGTTTAGATATGGTGCAAGTAATAGCGAATAACAAAGTAGATAGCGACTCACCTGAAATGGAAATTAATTTGGGTGGCGAGCATTTTTCCTTTAGGGCAAAACAATGGAATGAATTAATTAGGCGTAGTCGCATAACGCTGATGCTCCGCAACATGATAGCTAGTCACAGCAATTACGACGGCTGGTTGTTTTTCGGTTCACCCTCTATCTATAGAGATGTGGAAATGAACTCTTCCAATAATGGTGAATTACTATTTTCCGGCAAGGCGCGCATTGATGGACGCTTGACGAGTGACGC
This sequence comes from Crenothrix polyspora, assembly GCA_945903675.1. Classification (GTDB taxonomy): domain Bacteria; phylum Pseudomonadota; class Gammaproteobacteria; order Methylococcales; family Methylomonadaceae; genus Methylobacter_C. Next base: position 3,852 of record CAMDOP010000176.1, on the reverse strand, counting down.
TTTTGAGAAAAATGTTAAGCCTTCCATTATTGCTTTAAACGATATAGTGACTAATCTACCGATTGATGCGAGTGAAAAAAAGTATTTCATTGATTTTGTGCTGAGAAATCTGGATAGCTATTCCGATCGTTATGTCAGTTCTTACTTGAACTATTTTAAGCAATTTCAGATAAATATCGATTCTGCTTGGGGATTAAATTATGTCCTGCTTGATTTACAAAAACCCAACTCTGAGTTGATGGATACTTTGGTGCAGATTAAAAACAATACTGCATTAACGTTGACAGCATCACTTTATTTTCAAACATTTGCACAAGAACTGACGGTATTTCGTTTTGTGCAACATTTAATGGAAGAAAAAAATGGGGTTTATCCAGAATTTCAAAAGTACCAATTATTGATGGCACAAATGCAACAAGAAATGAATGCCCATGAACCTTATGAGCCTAAAAAGTCCGCAGAGGAGGGGACTGACGCTGAAGCATTAAAGGCAGCATTGTCTCCACTAGGCAGGGTTGCATGGACTATGTTGCTAAATGAAGATAGTTCGTATTTGAAGTTAACCAAAAGTTGGTTACAAAATGTCGGTATTCAGGAAGCTTGGCAACAGCCATTTTTAGCGCCTATACACAAAGTAAAGGAATTTGGAACGGCTGAAATTAATCGCAATATTGCTGGTATTTGGGCTGATATTTGGGATTCGAATATAGCACCGCTACTGGTTAAATTTCCCTTTAATGAGCATGCCGATCCCGATAATGAATTAGCCGCTGAAGAAATTATTAAAGTGTTTCATCCTAAACAAGGCTTATTTTGGGATACCTTTAAACAATATTTAGCACCTTTATCGAGGTTTAGTAATGGCGTGTGGGTTAGGCGACATGAATTATCTAATAGTCTAATTTTACCCGCTAATTATCTGTCTCGAATTAATGTGGTACAGCAATTAACTAATAAGTTATGGGATAGTCAGGGTAACCCCAAGCCTTTAGAATTTGCTATTAAGCCAGGCTTATTAGCGACTTTTGATAGCAAACAGATTCCGAGAGCACCTCTAGTTTCTTTGGCTTATTTGCGTCAGGGTAATGCTTCGGTATTGGGCTTTAATCAGCAGGCTGAGTGGCAGAAATTTCCCTTAGAATGGTGGATAGCTAAGCCAGCGGAAGTGGGTATGGAATTTCGTAAGGATGCAGATCCAACTCGAGTATATACCGACATGATTGTTGATGATTCAAATTGGAATTTTTTTAAATTGTTGCAGCGGGGACATGTCGCTGAAACACAACGTTATCGATGGTCATTGGCTCATCCAAACTTTCCACAGCAACCTTTAAATCTTGAATTTTTACTTCAAGGTAATCCTATGGCTGTGTTTACCAATCTTACTGGGAGTTAAGTCATGTTATCTCGCTTACTTTGGAAAAGTATTGTAATTTCCGCTGTTGCTTTGTTAAGTGCTTGTTCCAGTGCGCCAACCCCTCCGCCGTCATTGGTTTTTAATGTTAAGCCAGATATTCGAGCCAATAATGGCGGTTTGTTTTATTTCATAGTGCGTAAAGCTAATGAAAAACAATTTATGCTTGAAACTTATGCAGATGTAGCTAGTAAGGCTTTTTCTGATCCAGTCGATCCCGATAGCTTAGGTATTTTTTCGATAGTTCCAGGTAATAAGCAAGAGTGTAAAGTCAGTCAACCAGCTCAGGGTACTGTGGCTTTATATTTTTTGTTAACCCAGCCCGGTAGTCAATGGAAAAAGTTAATCGCCATGCCTTTTCAAGAAAGTTACGACATTAATTTAAAGGCCAATAGTCAAGTTGAAATTGCTGAGCATAAACCTTGGTATTCGTTGTTTTGATGCTTGAAGAGATCATAAGCTTTTATGAGGCCCTTCGTGATAACACTATTATTATGTAGGATCTAAATTATGGCATTTGTTTCTATCTCTGAGGCTGCTGAATTGACAGGGAAGTCAATTCCAACTCTTTATCAACATATCCGTGAGGGCAAGCTCTCTGTAAGTATTGATAAAATTAATACCACAGAGCTGAGCCGATTATACGGAGCGCTTAGAACATCAGCTGATTATTGTCGTGAAATTGAATTTTTGCATAATTTAACCCTTCATTTAAAACAGGATAAGGAACGCTTATATCAAATAAATGATCTGCTTCGAAAATCTAATGCAGATTTAAAACAAGAAAAAGATAAATTATATCGAATAATAGCTCAACAGAAATCACCAACTCCACAAATCAGACAGATATATACTAATACAGAGATTTTTGAGCTCCCTATTAAAATAGAAAAACACCAAGAAATCGACAACGAGAGCTTAATTCAGAGGCTTTTTAGGAAGTTGCTGTATAAATAATTAGTCTGTTAAAGTTGATATGATCATTTTCGATAAAAATAAATAGCATGAATAGATAACTAAATGACAGATTGATAACGAGTACACAGTTAAATATTTTGCATAACGTACTTAAAATCTTCAATCCCGATAGTACATTGATTGATTGATTGATTTATTTAAGTGATGCGCCTGACGGTAGCATCCTATTTAGTGCGAATTAACCGTCGTTTAACGATTATCTTTAATCTGCACCATGCCATCAACTATTCTTACAGGATAGCTATGGATATCTTCGTAGGCGGGGGCTGATTTGACTGCGCCGGTTTTAACACAAAAACGCGCACCATGACGGGGACAGATGATTTCATCACCGTCTAATTCTCCACTGGCTATTTCTGTGCCATCGTGTGAACACACATCTTCAATAGCATAGAATTCATCGTCTATTTTAAAAACAGCGACCTCAGTGCCATCCACATCAATGACACTATTTTCGCCATTCATCAGGGCATTTTCATTAAAAACATTTATCCATTCAGGCATGATCTAATCTCTAATTATTTAAAATAAACATCGTAACGCATTAGTTTTCCTTGAAAACTTTCAGTAGGCTTGCCGCCTAAGGGTTCTGCATAATCAGGGCTTTTTACCACCACACGTTTCCCACAAGCCGCTAAGGCCGCTGAAAATAACAGTTCTTTATCATGATCGTCACCCAATAGATCTCGCAAGATAGTCATCGATTTTTTGGCCAAGGCCGATTTCTTACGCTTGGGTGGAAACATAGGGTCTAGATAAATACAATCGGGCGGGGTGTTAAGGGTTGCCAATAATTCGATAGCATTGCCGCATAATAACTGAGGCGGCTGTTGATGTAGGTTTTGCATCCAATCGACTTGCGCTAAGCGTTGGAAACCATCGGCCAGTAATTCGGACATGATAGGCGATCGTTCTATACAAATGAGCTCATAGCCCATACGGAAAATATGTAAGCTGTCTTGCCCCCAACCGGTGGTTGCATCGATGACAGTTTTAGTTTTTCGTCCCAGTGCTTGAGCTAAAGCCCCTTGTTTAGGTGCTGGCCAAGAGCGTTGTTCGCCATGACGTGGTTCTATATCGACCACTAAGCCGCCTTTTTTAAGCAGCTCTTGATCGAGTAGTTTTAAGCAGCCATCGCGCCAGCTTAAAAAGAACTGCTCATGAAGATCATAACCCACGATTGATGAGTCTCTGAGCGGGACTGCCAAACGTTCAGCAAGGTTTTGATACGGTATGCTATCGCCCTTTCCTGGATAAAGCACAGCGAGTTTTCCGGGGTATATTTGCACAGGTGTTACAGGTCTTTATTCTGTAGAAATTGATTGCTGTTCGTTTTTCAAGGCGGCATCTAGGGTATGCCAGGCTAAAGTTGCACATTTAACGCGTGCTGGATACTCGCGTACGCCTGCCAATACCGCAAGTTTACCTATGGCTTCCAGATTAAAATGTTCATCTTTACC
>CAMDOP010000175.1 GCA_945903675.1 Crenothrix polyspora | reverse complement strand
TTTATTTAAAACTTAAGTCAATATCACTCTTCTTTTTGTAGCGGTCACTCTATTTTGTAAAATACAAAGAAAAGCTTCACTGCGCTCTTGGGAGGGCTGTTTTTTTGTGTATTTTCTTGTTGTCCTTTGTTTTAAGGGAAACACCCATGTAAAATACAAAGAAAAGCTTCACTGCGCTCTTGGGAGGGCTGTTTTTTTGTGTATTTTCTTGTTGTCCTTTGTTTTAAGGGAAACACCCATGACCATGACATTAATTTTACCGTGGGCGAGGTTATCACTAAAGTAGTGCCTCCGAAAACAGATAAACAGCTAGAAAACGAACAAAAACGCCAAGCACTCATACAACGCCAACAAGCACTACTTGATCAGTTTGAAGCACACGCTGATTTAAAAGCAGACCCACAGGCCGCGTTACTGGCTTCTGTGCTGCACTTTTATGAGCGTGAACGTAAGCCTAAAAACTATACTTATCGAGAACGTGAGAACAAAACTAATGATGAGCTATTTGAAGATGACACCGTGGTTTTTGAACTAACAAATCTTAAAAGCCAAGAAGAAAAAGATGGCAAGATCAGTTGTGTCGCACTCTTTAAAAACGACCAACCGCTACGTACCGATAAACTAAATACAGCGACGATCAAAGACAGCACAGCAAAAGTCAGTAAGATCACTATAGATGAGCAAGATGAGGACTATAGCCAAATCAGCTTTGTGCTTAATGCCGACCAACAAGACGCACTAAATCAATTACCGCTCAGCTTGTTTGCTGATGAACCCCTCATTCTTACCAACACCTTAGAAAATAGACTCTGCGAAATTACCGAAGCTTATTTTGAAACACGGCAATTGCCCAAGTTATTAGCCACCCTTATCAACCAAGCCAATCCACGTTTTATTGGGCAACAATCGCTTCTGCCGATTTCAAGGCAGCAATACCCTGATAATCATGATTATTTGTCCGCTATTATTACTGCTGTTAAAGCCATGGATGAAACTTGTTTGTGCATACAAGGCCCACCGGGTGCGGGTAAAACCTATACGGCTGAAAAAGTGATTTCGCAACTCATCAAGGAAGGTTGTCGCGTAGGCATTATGTCGAATAGTCATGCCGCCATCATGAATTTATTAGAACCCGTATCAAAATCATCACCTGATATACCTATGGCAAAGGTCGATGGTTTCAAGACCCAAGTCTTATTTGAAGAGAAGTTCCCTGCTGAAAAATACCCTCAACTCGCGTATCGCGGTTCTATGGGGTTTACTAAAAAACAACCCTATGTGTTTTTTCAAGTGATTGGCGCTACTGTTTATGCTTTTTCTAAAGAAATAGCATATGAAACACCTTTAGATTATTTGTTTGTTGATGAAGCCAGCCAAGTCGCCTTGGCTAATTTGCTGGCGGTATCGGGCGCTGCCAAAAACATCATACTAATGGGTGATCAAATGCAATTAGAGCAACCCATACAAGGCTCTCATCCGGGTCTATCGGGTAGTTCTGCTTTAGAGTTTATGTTAAAGGAACATGCTGTTATTCCAGACGATAAAGGCATATTTTTGGAACGTACTTACCGTATGCATCCAGACGTGTGCGCACCGTTATCTGAGATAGTTTACGAAGGTAAATTACAAGCCGATGCCTACAACAGCAAACAAACCATCACCCTCCTTAAACCCAGCTTGATTAGCAAAGCCCATGGCATCTTAAGTGTCAGCGTAGAGCATGAAGGCAACAGCCAAAGCAGTGTAGAAGAAGTGCAGCTAGTACAACAACTAATCGCTGAACTTAAAACCGGCACGTTTACTAATAAAGACGGACAACAAGCCCCCATCACCGATGCCGATATACTGGTGATTGCTCCTTACAACATGCAAGTCAATCTGCTTAAAGAAAAGCTAGGCAGCACTTTAAAAATAGGCACCATCGACAAGTTTCAAGGCCAAGAGGCGCCAGTGGTTATTATCTCCATGGCGATCAGCGATATAGCAGAATCGCCCAGAGGCTTAGATTTTGTCTTGGATATTAATCGACTCAATGTCGCGGTTTCTCGGGCACAAGCCTTAGCAATCATCGTATCTAATGAAGGTTTGGAACAATGTAAAGTGAATAGCTTGGCGCAGATGGCTAAGGTTGGGTTGTTTTGTAGGTTGAAAACATAATAACAAATATATATTTTATTTTTAGGACAATCGATGAATATAGAGGAATTGCAGAGTTTTTTTAAAGCAGTTTATGAAGAATCAGAAGGCAACTATTTACAATGCCTTTTATACCCTGTTTTTCAAGCTTTAGTTTATGAAGCTTCAGATAATGAAGATGGCTCGATAGATAGAGACAAAATTATATCGTTTATAAATAAAAAATATAATTTTAAGGAGGATGATTGGAAACGCAAAGGATTAAGGTTTGATCATCTATTTTCTCAACGTTTTGGTAAAGGGGTTCAGAATGATTTTTTAAATGAACTTGTTGAGCATGATGGCGTTAATCCAGGTGATGAAAAAACAAAATACAAGTTAAAAGACATTGAGCTTATACGAAAATTCGTAGATAGTGGCTTTTGTAGAACTGAATCCATCAAAGAGCAGATGGATAATAGAATTAGATATCTACGTCAAAATAAAATAATTTCAGATAATGAATTAAGAACTATCGCTATTTCTTCTGCTATAAAAGTTAAAGAAAATGAAGGTCTTCGAAACGGTTGGCTGAAAGGTTTAAGTGAGCATATTAAGAAATATAGCGCACCAGATGTGGATCTAAAAAACTTAGTTACTTTAAATAATCTTTTTAATTCTGAGGCAGTATGCGCAACCGGACAAGCTAATTCGTTTCCTATAGAAAATGCACTAAACGATGAAGAATTTCGAAAACTTTTTTCAGAAAAAGTAAATGCTATCATAGCTAAAGATAATAAAATTTTAGACGATTATAAAAAATTATATGATGAATTAATTGATGAATTAAAGCAGCGATGTGGTTCTAAGCCACTATTAAAGCTCAGTCGGGCTTTATGTGCATTATTTCCAGAACATTTCAGTGTTATTGGTAATATAAAAACACTTAAGCATTTGCATGACGCGATATTTGAGGATAAAAGTAAGCATCCAGTTGAAATGCATTACAAAGTGTTTAATAAATTAAATAATTTATTAGGTGTCATTGATAAGAGTAATACCCAAGAGTTTGTTGAACGAATGTTATTACCATGGCAAATCCAAGAAGATTTATTTGGTAATTTTGGAGTAACAAAACAATATGAAGATAAGTATCCAAAAATCTGGAAAATATCTCATGGGAGAATTACAGATTTTAGTGTTGAGGAACATAATCGGTTATTAGAAAATAAATATGTAGCCACTAATTTTCTACCAGAGAATCCACTTAACCAAAAATTGGAAGCAATTAAACCTAATCATTATTTTTACTTAGTTAGAGATGCAAAGATTATTTTACTAGGTCAATTTGAAAGTGAACTATCTAAAGAAATTGAAGGTATGCCAGGGCAACAATGTCGTAAGTTTAAGCCTGTAATAATGTTAGATGAACCTTATGATGTTAGAAAACTTAATCGCAAGCATTTGAGACTCGGGGGGATGCCTTCAAGTAATTCAACTGTTGAAGAAGTTATAAGTGAACATCTTAAATATTTTGAATCTGATGTTCTTCTACCTGTATTTAATCTCAGTCTTGAGGATTTAACTCAAGATAACGCAGCATATTCTAAAGGCAATAAAATGCACTCTTTAAATCAAATACTTTACGGACCACCAGGTACAGGTAAAACATACAACACAGTTACTGAAGCTTTAAAAGTTTTAGTTGCAATCAATGTTGACGAAGATGAATATGGAGATCGTTATTCTAAGGATAAGTGTAGATTTGATGCCCTTAAAGCAAAGGGTCATATAGAATTTATTACTTTTCATCAAAGCTTTAGTTACGAAGATTTTGTAGAAGGTATCAGAGCTGAAACTAATGATGGAGGCATAAGTTATTCCGTAAAAGACGGCATTTTTAAAAAAATAGCAATTGAAGCCTTATTCAGTAAACTCGAATTATCTGGTGATAAGTTAGAGGAAGTATGGAAAAAAGTAATAGATACCCATAATGTAATCGTAAACAAAAAAATTACGGCTGAAACTAAGTTTGACCCTAAAGATAGTGATCATAAAAAGTTAATTTTAGCTGTCCACAAAAGGTCAGATTTTATAGAAGGTAAAGGAGAGCCTTATGTGCTTATCATTGATGAAATCAATCGAGGTAATACTTCTCGTATATTCGGCGAATTAATTACACTGATTGAATCAACTAAGCGTGCTGGTTCAGATGAAGCAATGGATGCTGTATTGCCTTATTCTCAAGAAACATTCACGGTACCTGATAATTTATACATCATAGGCACGATGAATACCGCTGACCGTTCATTAGCACTCATTGATACAGCATTACGTCGCCGATTCGATTTTATTGAAATGATGCCAGACGTTACATTAATTGAAGATAAGAAGAGTCGCAAGCGTATAAAAATTGAGGGCGTTGATATTCAAGAAATGCTTCAAACTATTAATGATCGAATTGAAGTACTCTATGACCGTGAACATACTATCGGTCATGCTTTTTTTATGAAATTGACAGATGATTCGACCATCACAGATTTAGCATCTGTGTTTAGAAGAAATATTTTGCCTTTGCTTGAAGAATACTTTTTTGAAGATTGGAATAAAATAAGCCAAGTTCTCGGCGAATCAGATATTTATAAAGTAAAGGATTCTGTGCCTGGATTATCCACTGGCAATAATTACTCACGTAATGAGAAATTATTAGCTATACCTGGAACCTACATTAATATCTATAAGGTCACTGATTCAACTCAACAGGACTCAACAGGTTTGAGTTGATGAGAGAATTATGTATCCGTGAGTTTGCTTACATTATCCAAGATGAGCAAGGTTATGAAGCTAATCAATTAGATCTCTGCAGTGTAAATCCAGAAGCATGGAAATATCTTGAGGGCTATGCATACAGCAATGACAAAGGAAATAGATTCATTAAATCAGGCTCCTATAAGGGCAAAAAAGCTTTGCAGGTTGTAAATTTTGTCGGCGTTATTACTACACCGGATGGTACACATTTAGAAATATTACCTAAAACTAATGTAGATGGACAAGATACTAAAGAAACTCGAGAGCTACTTGTAAGAATGCTTTTTGAGATAGATGATTTAACCTATCTTGAAACCACTGATGCCAGCTTGGTACTTTTTGATAAACCTCTGCCAGAAATATTAATTAATCGGTTTTTACATAAATTAGCGGATGTTGTTAGAAAAGGCATCCGTAAAGACTACCAACGCATAGAGGCAGAAGAAAAGTTTTTAAAGGGACAATTACTTGTATCACAGCAACTAAATCAACCTGTAGGTAAACAGCATTTGTTTCGGATTGCTTACGATGTATTTTCTGAAGATCGTGCCGAAAATCGCTTAATTCATGCTGCTTTGGTGCAAGTGGCAAGATGGAGTAAATCTGACAAAAACCAAAAACTAGCCAGAGAGCTTCGTTTTGCCTTCAATGACATTCCGAAATCTTCCGACCATAAAACTGACTTTAGCCTTTGGCGTGATAGTCGGGATATGATTAGTTACAGGGCATTATTGCCTTGGGTAAAATTGATTTTAAATCACCAAAGCCCTTTTGCTATAAAAGGTGATCATGCAGGCATTTCTTTTCTATTTCCAATGGAGTCGTTGTTTGAAAGGTATGTCGCTAAAATATTGCAAAAGACTGCTAGCCAAAACCATGCAGAATATGTAGTCAAAACCCAAATAAGTAGCAAATATTTATCAGAAGCACCTAAAGCTTTTTTACTAAAACCTGATTTAGCTATTTTTAAAAATAGCAAAGTTATAGGTATTTTAGATACCAAGTGGAAGTTAATTGATCAAAATGCCACATATCAAAACGGTAAAGATGATCCAAAATCGAGCATTAGCCAGTCTGACATCTACCAAATGTTTGCTTACGGGCATAAATATCTTGAGCGTGCTGCAGGCAAGCTTATGTTGATTTATCCAAAATGGAAAAAGCTTACGGACGAGCCGAGGCAGTTTAATCTAGGGGGTGATTTAAAGCTTGATGTCTTTCCTTTTGATTTAAAAGAACCCGAGAAATCTGCAAACAGTATTATTGAAAGATTCTAGTCTATTTAAGAGGTAGCTTATGAACAATAAATTTAACGCAGTACCCATAGAAAAAGGAACAAACATATTATTTGGGCTGAATGCCACCTTAGATGACTACGATGTTTTGTATCAAATGTGGAACTGGGATGGAGTAACCGCTGAAAGTTTTATTTTCTTAAGTTCAGATATTGCTGATCTTACCGATGAGGAAGTGAAAACCTTAGCGAAAAGTTCGCCCATGATAAAAACGGATTCAGATTTAACCATGAATAGGCATGAAGAAAGTTACACATTTATCAATTTCAACTTTAAGGCTGACTAATCATTTCGTCGATGACTAGTTAGAAATAAATCACGGCCCTTGAACTTATGACGACAGCCGTTCAAGAAATTAAGGATTTAAATCAAACTATGCTAAATATAATAGCCATTGCAGACGACGACGCTTTAGTTGGGCATATTGATCCCGATGCGGATATTGATTTCTTGCTATCTCTGGGTGATCTCTATGATGTCACCTTAGAAAACTCGTAAGATGTATGAATGTAAGGTCGATTCGCGCGCTAGCAATCCACCATTTCTGAGCTACGGTGCTGCATTGAGCTGGCGGTTTGCTGTCGCGAAACAGCCCTACGACTTACGGACTTAATGAAACATAAATCAAATTGACGATATTAC
>CAMDOP010000174.1 GCA_945903675.1 Crenothrix polyspora | reverse complement strand
AGTTATATTTTGTAGCAATCCTTCATTCCGGAAAGCGCTGATGACTTTACCCTAGGCGGCTCTAAACGTTCTGCAAGTTTCTTTTTAAACTGGGACTTTATGCTACCGTCTAACTTATGCCATTCAATTAATGCCAGTTTATGAAATCTCAGTTTATAGGTCATTTATACTGAGTTCGATAAATGGTCCATTTGCTCGTTCCATGACTAGTTGCTTATCCTCTAAATCTTCAAGTTTTGCTAATAGACTTTGATAGTATGCAGCAGGCAATAGATAAGACTGGGGTCTGTTATGGCTAAGAATAGCTATAGGACTTTCATCAGCTTCTTTAATTCTGTAACGCTAACTGTTGTATTGGCAAACATAGCATCTTTTATGGCTGGGTTAATATTATTTCTTAAGGGTTATTGTAGAAGCACTGGTGAACACTTTTCAACGGTGATGGATAACCTTGTGTTGCTATATACTCATCAAATGCTTCAACACCTTCAGGTATAGCATGACTATACTCAATTAGCACTTGAGCTGTTGTTTTTTTCAACGCTACCGATGCATTTAACTAAAATAGCCTCAATTTTTGTTTTGCGTGCGTGCTGATATCAGGCCTAAACCCAGTAATGCTAGCAAACAACTCCACAGTAAACTAGGCACTAGCCAAAACCAGTTTTGATAAAAGGTTTCAGGCGGAGTGCTGAGGTAAGGTACCTCATAGAGTCCTGCCCAAGGTTGATGTATGGGCGACTGTTCGAGTATGTCACCTGAAGCCAGTACGACTGAAGATATACCCGTATTGGTGACACGCAATATGGGTCTTCTAAATTCCACGCCACGGGCTAGGGTCATATACATATGTTGGTAAGGTTCTTGCCAAGTGCCGTACCAAGAGTCGTTGGTAACATTAACGATAAACTGTGCACCTAAAGCCGCTAAGGAACGCGAAAAGTTCGGAAATAGACTTTCATAGCAGATTTGTGCGCCCATCTGATAACCATTCCAATGTAATAGCTGCGTAGGGCCTGCGCCACGTGCAAAGTGACCGGTTTCGGGTAGCCAATCACGTATGACAGGAAAGATTTGTTCGCCGGGTATGTATTCACCAAAGGCTAAAAGGATAGTTTTGCTGTAATGAGGCGGCACTATTTCGCCGTCTTTGTTTAACACAAATAAGGAGTTGGTAATGAGCCGCGATGACGGGTCAACACTGTAAGCTCCCGTCATTAAGGGAATTTGTCTTTCATGCAGAAATTCACTAAGCGCCAAGGGTAGAGCGTTGAATTTGAAGGCTTCGCCTAGCAAAGCGGGGAATGCGGTTTCAGGCCACAATACAAAATCGATTTTTTTGTCCGCATGAGTTTTGAGTGCTTGATCGGTCAGTGTTAAATAACGATGAAGAATTTCTTTGCTATAACCTTTACCTAGTTCGGCCGCTAGTTTTTCTGAGTTCTCGATACTGGCTTGTATTAACAAGGTGTTAAAGGATGCGTCAGGCACTGGCAATCGGGCTTTAAGCCAGATACCACCTAGGTTGAGTAATATAAAGACGCTTATTACACTAGCGAGTATTATTCTTCCTGTTTTATGCGTGCGGTTTTGCCAAGCGATATATAACGGCAGATTACATAATAAGGTGGCGGCACTGAGTCCACTAAAACCAATGAATTCTGCCCATTGGTAAATAGGCAGATGGGCGCCATACCAAGAATAACCAAAATTCCAATCAAACAAGGTTAGTGAATAAGCTTCGCAGAGTATGGTGATGAGTGTCATTAAAGCGAGTGAAAGCGGCTCTGAGCAGTTTAATAAGCGTCGACATAAAAACCAAAGCAATCCCGCCAAAGGCACATATAAATGTGCGATTAAGGCGTAGAACAATAGGCCTAAGACAGCAAAGGGCCAATCCAGATGAGCAAATTCATGCAATAAATAAGCGACCCAATTGAATCCGATTAAGGTAAATACAAAAGCCGTGATAAATCCACCTAGTAGGACGTTTTTAAGGTGAGTTTGTCGGCTCCAGAATAACCATAAGGGTACAAAACAAAATAACGAAGCCCAAGGTGGAAAGGGGATGTAGCTAGTGCCGATTAGGATGCCAGAGAGGATAGGCAGCAACCAAGGTTTGAGTAGTTTGTTCATGGTTTTAACGTTTAATGTGCAATCTGTGGGGCATGAGGCAAAGCCCTGTTGTGCCGTATGTTGAACGTCTAAGCACCCTACGTGTTGGAGTGCAATAGCTTTAGCTATTGCGTTTTAAAACAGCTGTAGCTGTTTTACTCCAAGCACACGATTTTATTAACTATTATGAATCTCGGCATACAAGGCGCGAAATTCGTCACTCAATTTATGAGTAGGTACATAATGCACCAATGGTTGAGAGGCTGAGTGAGACTCTCTGACTTTTATAGAGGGTGAGATCATGGCAGCAAGTACCGGCAAGCCTTCAGCGATAAGTTCATCGACTAACTGTCTGGGTAAATTGGCTTGTTTTTGGAATTGATTAACGATAATGCCTTCAACATGTAAGTTTTGATTATGATCGGCTTTAACTTCTGCGACAGTTTGTATCAGGGTATAAAGCGCTTCTCTGGCAAAGGTATCGCAGTCAAACGGAATTAAACATTTATCGGCAGCGATTAAGGCAGATTGACTATAGAAATTGAGTACTGGAGGCGTGTCCATATAGATGGCGTCAAAGCCTTCTAGTTTTTCCAGCGCTTCTTTTAATTTGAATATTTTAAATCGCGATTCTAAGCGACCTTGCAAAGGCTCAAGATCAGGATGCGAAGGTAAAACAAATAAATTAGGGAAGGGCGTTTCATGGATGAGAGTCTCGATTCCGGTGCTACCGTTGCCGAATAAAGATAGGCTTAAAGTATCTTTAAAGAATTGAGCAATGGTTTTGTCGCTGTCGTTGACTTTATGCCCAAGCAGATATTGTGTGGTATTGCCTTGAACATCCAAGTCAATAACCAAAGTACGTTTGCCTTCAAGCGCACTGATGGCGGCTAAATTACAGGTAATTGTAGATTTACCGACACCACCTTTCTGATTAAAGATGACTCTGCGCATGTTATTTCCTATGAAATCAATTAGATAAAGGTCGCATTATAAGCGAAGAGCCTGCAATATCAAATACGGATAAAGGTTTTAGCATGGCACTTAGGACATTCAGGGATTTCGCTGGTCGTTTTGAAGGCGATTTCTTTGCCGCAGGCGTCACAGATGAAGGTGCCTGGAATGGTAATGTCACCACTGTGATAAACATGAGTGGTCGCTAACTGCTTCAATTTTTCTAGTTCAATGCGTGTTTTGTCAGCAACGCTTAAAAATGCGTCTAAGGTAAAGTTTTCTAGTAATTCAATATCAAATTTAAACCATGCTGAAAGTGAATTGGTATCTTCTTTAGAGGATAAACCATGGGCAGCTTGTTCAATATCACGTTTAATATAAGTAGACAGTTTGTTGAGTTCAGCATCCGTAACATCGTTATTTTGGCCGGTTTTTCTTTTCGAGATTTCTAAAGCTTCAGTGAAAGTATGCAAAGTGTCTTCCATAGTTTCATGTAAATGCTTCATGAAATCAGCATAGGCGGCGATAAGTTTATTGTTATTCATGGTCCAACTCCTGAAAATGACGCTTTAGATTTAAGCAACTGTGGGGTATTCTAACGCTTTTGACTGGTAAAAGACGAGAAGGATGCAAGAAAATTATCAACCGCTCGCTATTGAGCAAGACGTACAAGCTATCTGGGAAAGCTCAGGTGTATTTAATGTGTCTGAATCTTCTACGCAGGAAAAGTATTATTGCTTATCCATGTTCCCTTATCCTAGTGGTAAATTGCACATGGGTCATGTGCGTAATTACACCATTGGCGATGTTATCAGTCGTTATCAGCGCATGTTGGGCAAAAATGTTTTACAGCCTATGGGTTGGGATGCTTTTGGTTTGCCTGCTGAAAATGCAGCGATGCAACATGGTGTTCATCCCGCTGATTGGACGTATGAAAATATCGCTTATATGCGCGACCAGCTTAAACGCTTGGGTTTTGGCTATGATTGGAGTCGCGAACTGGCGACCTGTGATCCTAGTTATTATAAGTGGGAGCAATGGTTTTTCCTTAAGCTGCTCGCTAAAGGCCTAGTTTATAAAAAAACCGCACCGGTTAATTGGTGTCCGAATGATATGACGGTGTTGGCTAACGAGCAGGTCATTGATGGTTGTTGCTGGCGTTGTGATACGCAGGTTGAGCGCAAAGAAATCGCGCAATGGTTTTTAAAAATCACGGCTTATGCTGATGAGTTATTAGCGTCTTTAGAAACCTTAGACGGTTGGCCTGAGCAAGTGAAGACTATGCAAGCTAATTGGATAGGCCGTTCTGAAGGTGTGGAGATGGATTTCCCTGTAGCCGATATGGAACAGCCTTTACGAATCTATACCACGCGACCTGATACCTTAATGGGCGTTACTTATTTAGCGGTTGCTGCTGAACATCCACTAGCCTTAAAGGCTGCGATAAATAATACGGCCATTAGTGATTTCATCAATGACTGCAAAATGATGGAAACATCTGAAGCGGCCATGGAAACCATGGAAAAACGCGGTATAGATTCCGGTATTAAAGCGCAGCATCCTCTCACAGGTGAGTTAGTGCCTGTTTGGATAGCTAATTTTGTCTTAATGGGATATGGAACTGGCGCGGTGATGGCTGTGCCTGCTCATGATCAACGCGACTATGAGTTTGCGACCAAATACGATATTGCTATTAAGCAAGTGATCTTTGCTAAAAATGGCGAAGAGGATGATTGTTCAGAGCATGCTTATACCGTAAAAGGTGTTTTGAAAAATTCTGCTGAATTTGATGGTTTAACGTCAGAGCTCGCGTTTGTGGCGATTTCTGAAACCTTAGAAAAAGATCAGAAGGGCCAACGTAAAACCAACTTTCGTTTGCGTGACTGGGGTGTTTCCCGTCAACGCTATTGGGGCGCTCCTATCCCCGTTATTTATTGCGATGATTGCGGCACTGTGCCTGTGCCAGAAAAAGATTTGCCAGTAGAGTTGCCTAGAGATGTCGTGTTGGATGGCTCACAATCACCTTTGGTCGCGCATCCGACTTTTTCTCATGTTTCTTGCCCATCATGCGGCAAAGCGGCGCGTCGTGAAACCGATACCTTTGATACCTTTATGGAATCGTCTTGGTATTTTGCTCGTTTTGCCAGCAGCCAAGCGGACAGTATGTTGGATGAAAGTGCGAAATATTGGTTGCCTGTAGATCATTATATCGGCGGTATTGAGCATGCGATTTTACATTTGTTATATGCGCGGTTTTTTACCAAACTCATGCGTGACGAAGGCTTGTTGGTCTGTGATGAGCCGTTCAAAAAGTTATTGACGCAAGGCATGGTGCTGAAAGACGGCACGAAAATGTCTAAATCCAAGGGTAATACCATCGATCCGCAAGGTTTAATTGATCAATACGGCGCAGATACTGTGCGCTTGTTTATCATGTTTGCCGCGCCGCCAGAACAATCGTTGGAATGGTCAGATAGTGGTGTTGAAGGTGCGTTCAGATTTTTGAAAAGACTTTGGAAGCAAGCCTATACGCATAACGAGGCGGGTGGCTCTGCTGTTGCGTTGGATAAGTCATCTATGACAGATGAGCAGCAATCGGTGCGTCGATTTGTACATCAAACTATTCAGAAAGTCAGTCATGATGTCGGTGTGCGTACTATTTTTAATACCGCCATCGCTGCCAATATGGAGCTAGTTAATACTTTATCTAAGTTTGTCGATGAATCTGATAATGGTAAAGCTATTCGCCAAGAAGCCTTAGAATCCATAGTGTTGATGCTTGCACCTATAGTCCCTCATATTTGCCATCAATTATGGCTGGATTTAGGTCATCAGCAAGCGGTGTTGGGTGTTGCCTGGCCTCAAGTTGATGCGTCGGCTTTGGAGCAAGATACTATTGAGCTTGTCATACAAGTCAATGGTAAGTTGCGTAGTAAAATTTCAGTTTCGATGACTGCTACCTCTGAAGAGATACAAGTGCAGGCACTAAATGACGAGTTAGCCATTCGATTTATTGACGGTAAACCAATTAGAAAAGTGATTGTTGTGCCTAAAAAGCTGGTTAATATTGTTGTTTAATAAGGTTCATAAGGTGGACTTTGCTCACCTTTGTGCACGATAATTTTAGGAGTGTATGTGCTAATTAAAAAATCAGTCATTGTCTTGATAGCTTTGTTATTAAGTGCTTGTGGCTACCATTTGCGCGGTGCTTTTGAACTGCCTGCTGGGATGAAAAATATCTTTTTGGACGGTGGTTCGGCACCGTTGCAATCGGAATTTAACAAAGCGATGAGCCTATCAGCAATTCCTATTGCGGCCTCTGCTGAAACAGCGGGTATTGTTATTCGAATATTTGATGAAATCAGTCAGCGTAGAGTGTTATCGTTGGCGGCAACCGGTGTAGCCAACGATTTTGAATTAGGTTATCAAATGGAATATGAAATTGTTGATGCTAAAGATAATATATTGATGGCGAGACAACTGATTGAAATTAAACGTGAATATTATAATGATCAGTTAGCTATCATCGCAAGATCGAATGAAGAGTTGATCATTATAAACGAAATGTATCTTCAGGCTGTGCGTACCATCGTCAATCGCGCCAAATCTGTTATTGATGCAAAGCCTAAATAATTATGCGTATTAAGCTTGGACAGTTAACTGCCGAGTTAAAAAAAGGTTTAAAGCCCATTTATTTTATTACGGGTGATGAGCCTTTACAATTAGGCGAAATGGCCGATGAGATTAGAAAAGCAGCAAGATTAGCTGGTTATGACAATCGTGAAGTTATTACAGTCGATGCAAATTTTGAATGGAATCAATTAGCTTTT
>CAMDOP010000173.1 GCA_945903675.1 Crenothrix polyspora | reverse complement strand
TGGCGATGATTGGACGTTTATTAGAGGCACAAGGTTTTAGAGTAGGCATCATTTCTCAACCCGCTTGGACCAGTGCAGAAGATTTTACCAAGCTAGGTAGGCCTAATTTATTCTTTGGAGTAACGGGCGGTAACATGGATTCCATGGTTAATCGCTATACCTCTGATAAAAAGATTCGTTCTAACGATGCTTATACGGCAAATGGTGTAGCCGGCAAGCGTCCTGATCGTGCGGTTAATGTGTATTCACATCGCTGCCGTGAAGCCTTTAAAGAAGTACCTATTATTATAGGTGGCATAGAAGCCAGCTTACGACGTATTGCCCATTATGATTATTGGTCAGATAAAGTACGAAAGTCAGTGCTACTCGATGCTAAAGCTGATTTATTGGTTTATGGCAATGCTGAGCGACAAGTGGTTGAAATCGCGCATCGCTTGGCTAATGGTGAGGCTATTGCCGATTTAAAAGGCATACGCGGTACCGTACATTTTGTTAAACAAGTCCCCGCTGGCTGGTTAGTTAAAGATTCTACCGATATTGATAAGCCCGGCGCTGCTATGGTGGTTATCGATCCCTATCAAGAGCAACCGGCCTGCGATAAAAAGCCAGAAGCGAGTGAAAGCGATGAAAAAGTCATTCACTTTGATAAATTATTACTTCGAAAGACTCAGCGTGCGCAAACCGTTATTCGCTTGCCGGCTTATGAAGACGTTAAAGACGATGCCATTTTATATGCCCATGCTTCTCGTGTTATGCATGGTGAAACCAATCCTGGTAATGCCAGGGCATTAATTCAGCTACACGGTACCCGTCAAGTCTGGATTAACCCACCACCTATCCCCTTGTCTACTAAAGAAATGGATGGCGTATTTGATTTGCCTTATTCACGCGTACCCCATAAAGAATATGGCAGTGCCAATGTGCCGGCTTTTGAAATGATCCAACATTCCGTAAATATCATGCGCGGTTGTTTTGGTGGCTGTACTTTTTGTTCAATCACTGAACATGAAGGCCGTATCATTCAAAGTCGCTCAGAAGATTCTATTATTAAAGAAATTGAAGCGATCCGTGACACCTCGCCAACCTTTACCGGCCATATCTCTGATTTAGGTGGCCCTACCGCTAATATGTATCGTTTGGCCTGTAAAGACCCTAAGATTGAAGCGTCTTGTCGCTTACCCTCTTGCGTCTATCCAGGTATTTGCCCTAATTTAAATACGGATCATACCCCACTGATAAAACTGTATCGCAGGGCCCGTGCTTTACCAGGTATTAAAAAGATCTTTATCGCCTCAGGCCTACGTTACGATTTGGCCGTAGAGTCTCCTGAATATGTTAAAGAGCTAGTCACTCATCATGTCGGTGGTTATCTTAAAATTGCCCCAGAACATACCGAGCAGGGCGTGTTATCAAAAATGATGAAGCCAGGTATGGGCAGTTATGATCGCTTTAAGGAGATGTTTGATAAATATTCCAAAGAAGCGGGTAAGGAACAATATTTAATTCCGTATTTTATCGCCGCTCACCCAGGCACGACTGATCTCGACATGCTTAATTTGGCCTTATGGCTAAAACGTAATGGTTTTAGAGCCGATCAGGTACAAGCTTTCTTGCCATCACCGATGTCGATTGCTACGGCCATGTACCACTCGGGTAAAGATACTTTGCGCAAAGTCAGTCGTAAGGCTGAAGATATGGCGATACCTAAAAGCTTTAAACAACGTCGCTTACATAAAGCCTTTTTGCGCTATCACGACCCTAAAAATTGGCCTATGCTACGTGACGCCTTGAATGATATGGGTCGTAATGACCTGATAGGTAATGGTAAGCAGCATTTAATTCCCTCTTATCAACCTAAGGGCACATTAGAGGCACCTGCTAAGACTCAAACCTTTAAAACCAAGTACACCGGCTTTGATAATAAGCGTCATGACAAAGGTCCAAGTAAAAGTAAATTCGCAGGAAAACAAAAAAAATAAAAAAAGGGTTTTCAAAAAAGAAAAAATAGGTATAATAAGCGCTTGTTCGCTGGTGTAGCTCAGTTGGTAGAGCAGCTGATTTGTAATCAGCCGGTCAGGAGTTCGAATCCCCTCACTAGCTCCAAACAAATCAATGGCTTAGGTGTTTTCATCTAGGCCTTTTTTATTATTAAGTTACCAATAAGTTACCAGTAGGATTTAGTTCAGCTTCCTAAAAAGGTCTTAGCCTCCCGCAACTTATCAAAAACAGGCAGTCATTGCCAAACTTTTAAATTCCCAAATAAACAGCATCCTTAACACCCACCCTAGGGGGAGAGGCCCTCTGGCATTTAAGTACCTAGCTCAATCATGAACTATGATCCACTCAAACAATCTTGATACCAGTACCCACCCCCGTTACCGCAAAACACCCCCATGCCTTTTTTAATCACAAAGCTGTAAAAATTTTATATTTTTTTGGAAAAGTATTTAGGTTGTATGCGGACGGTTTGCATATTAGGAGTGCTAAGGCCAGCTAGCGGCGATCCAGAGACATACAGGGCAAGATCAAGCTGCTCATAACGAACCAGTCATAGCCTCAAAGTTAGCCTGCATGCGGTTGGTTTGCATGAAATTAAGCTATTAAATGACGTTTTTACGAATTTACTATTATTTGTTTTGACGAAATGACGTTTAGTGATATATTGGGCTTCTATTGTATTTTAAAGGTTGATATAGCATGAAAAAGAAAATCACATTGTTAGCGTTATCCGCTCGTATTAAACGCAAACTAATGAAAGAAAATAAGAAATTAGTAAAGTGTAGTCCAAAAGATCAGAGTGGTTATGGGGATTACGGCCTTGTAGATTTGACGACGAATACTATCAGCGCATACCACATTGACATTGAGAAGTTTGCAAAAGAAATTGGTGCCTTACATGATTACGAAGAATTAGTTTGATTTTATTAGGGCCGCATTTATTTCAAAGATTAACCAAATGCAATCCAATCGTATACTTCATAATATCTCAGCATATATGCGCTTGGATTCTTTTTTAAGGATGATTTAATAAAGAATGTATTATTTGTGCAAGTGAAATACTTCTCCATATCTGAAAAAACAAAACCATATAATTATTATGTAAATCTCCAAAGCTTGGGCGTATAGTGCTATAACCTCAATTAAATAATTGAAAGAACATGACCTCATTTAGGATTTTTTTAGCTTTAATGCTTTTGTTGTTGGTAGGTTGCGCCCAAAACTACACTGCTTCTGCCATACAAAACCCAAATCTAAATACTCAAAAATCAAAGTTAACAACACAAAGTGATGCTACTTACCAAACTCGTTTGGGTTGGAGTTATTATAAAGTTCAAAACTATTCAGAAGCTGCCAAGTGGTTTCGCTTAGCTAGCATCCAAAGGGATCCAGATGCTCAACAAGCACTTGGATATATGTATCAAATCGGGCAAGGTGTAGCCCAAGACTATTCAGAAGCTGCTAAATGGTATCGATTGTCTGCTGATCAAGGTGATTATGAAGCACAATTTAATCTTGGCACTTTATATGATGATGGTAAAGGTGTAACTAAAGATTGGAAGGAAGCTATCAGATTGTATCAACTTGCAGCTGCTCGTGGAGATGAGTTAGCTCAATATAAACTTGGCTATAAGTATTATGAAGGCGCAGGGGTTATTCAAGACTATTCAGAAGCTGTTAGATGGTGGCTTCTTTCAGCTAATCAAGGATATGCTCGGTCGCAATATCTCCTCGGAATTTGCTATCTGAATGGTGAAGGTGTCCCACAGAGTCACACTGAAGCTGTTAAGTGGTTAAAACTTGCAGCTAATCAAGGGAATGTTGAAGCCCAAGATTTACTAAAAAAAATCACTAAAGTTAATAACAAAAGAAAGAAGTCACTTTACCAATATTATGACCCTCTTAATATAAGGGGCTAACTTTATGATTCGACTGTTAATATTTATATTTTTACTATTAATAACCCAATCATCATATGCTATTGATGAAACGGAAAAGCTGTCACAAAAAAAACAAATTGGGGAATGGATTGTCCTTGAGTTTTTAATGCCGAATCAGATCATTTATAGGTTAGCAACCACATCAATTAATGAAAAAGAAATAAATATTGTTTTCGATTATATTCCCACAAAAGATTGTATACCCTCTCCTGCGATAATGGTTTTACAATCAAAATCCTATGCCAATAACTCAAAGGAAGGAGAAGAAGGAGTGGGGGTTATGGAATATAAAATACCTAATCAAAGACAAAGTACTCAAGAAATTGTTAAAACAGTGGTGTCAGAAGGTCATAAGTTTTTGGCCTTTTCACAACTTACAGCAAAGTCGTTACTTGTAAATAACAGAAGCCTTGCTATTTGGGTACCAGCAAGTGGTGATGGAGAAGTAAAAAGATCTGGGAACATTTATTTCTCTTTAGATGGATTCACAATGGCTTACAAAGAAGCTAAAAGATTGTGCGATGATCAACTTGTAAATAAAAAATCTGTTATAACTAGCTCTTCGCCAAATGATCCGCTTAATATAAGAGATTAGTTAAGTGAATATTAAAAACATCCGTGAAAAGTATCCGCAGTATAGTGATTTATCAGATAAACAACTAGTTGACAGATTACATACTAAATATTATTCCGACATTCCTATTCAGCAATTTTATGGGAAAGTAGGTTTAATTCAAGAAAAACAGATAAGTACTGTACAAACCAAATCTATTAGTATTAATCAACAATCAACCAAAAAAAATACAGACTTATCAAGCCAAGTAGGCGCTAACTTCGTCATTAGATCAACACCTAAGGTTCAACCAATTACTTATGAAGTTTTTTTAGTGGCTTCCTTAGTTTTAGGAGCTATATTTCTCTATATTATGAATTATAACTTAATAGGGAAAAAACGAGATAGTTCCGCAAAATTAGGGCGTTGGTATGGTGGATTTCTTGTAATGCTATATATTGCTAAAGGGGGAATAGGTTATTCTAAATTTATAAGCGATATTGGAGACTGGTTTTTTATATCAATGATTGTGGCTGTTGGGATTTACGGTATAGGATACTCGACGGGCTTAATAAAGTGGTTTCTGTTTAATCGAATAAGTTATGATCAAAACAAACGCCAAGGAAATTCCGAATCGACTAATGACAGTCCTAGTCATGAGAAAAAATCCCGAAGAAGTAATGTCGATTCTCATGAAGATAAGAAAAAACAAACAAGAAGTGATCCATTTGAAGTTAGATTAAATGCCTTAAGAAGCAGTTATAAAATGTGCTTTGAAATACTTGAATTAAATTTAAATGCTTCACCTATTGAAATTAAAGCAGCATTTAAGAAAAAAATGAGTAGCTATCATCCAGATAAAGTAATTGGATTAGGGGATAAACTTAAGAAAGTTGCTGAAGAAGAAACAACGCTTTTGAATGTGGCTTATCAAACCCTTAAAAAATTAAATTATTTGTGAATTGTAATCGGCAATATAGTCTTTGTAGGGATATAGGTGCATCGCCCATTTAATATCCTGAATGGCAACCGCTACTCGCGATGCAGCATCAAAATCACTAGGACCCTTATTAAAAAGCCGACCTATTACACCCTTCTCTTTGCAATCTGAGTCATGTTTTGCGGCAACGATATTAGCGACTTCCTGAAGATATTTGATATCAAAAATATTTTCCTTAGTTAAATGCTCTGTCAAGATAGAGGCAACTGCTATAGTTTGATCGTGATAGATCGTATCACGGGGATGCTCTTTCAATACAATACAAGTGAATGCTTCTAATTCGGGATTGCTCTCGAATGGGATATCGCTTTCAAAAAGATCTTTAACCAACCTAATGGCGATACAACTTATCATTACTTTATCTGCGTATTTCGCCATAGAAGCACTCTTTTTATCCGTAGCCATAATTAATATTATTTATGTTGCCAAAACAACATGCTAAATATACTCTTTTTTTCTATTGTTTAAGTTGTAAATAATATTCTCTCTACCCCCCCCCTTACTTCTGGTGACTCCCGTATCTTGAAATAGAATTTCATTAGGATGAAGCGACGCTACAAGCTAATTATTTTCTCTGCATGAGAGATAAAGTAAAGTGGCGTAGTCAATAACCAGCCCACTCATTAATCCAGCTCTAGCTTCAAGTTCATTGACCCATTCACCTTTTGGGTAAAGCTCTAGAACAGTCTCAAAGTCATCACTGATTGGCGGTTGTCTGAAATACAGAGCTTTTAACATAGAGTTTCTAGATAATGTTCCGCCATAACAGTGTTGAGCCGCATGGACGATCTCATGTTGCATGACTAATCTTGCCTCCCCACTAGTCTCGAAGTTATTTGAGCATATCACGATAGTTCGTCGTGATGGATCATAGAAACCTTGAAGACCCTTGTTATTCTCACATTGGGTCTTATCTTTCTTTGTAGTTTTTACCCCATCGTAATAGTAAGTTTGGACACCTACAACATTGACGAGGGTCTCAACTATTTCGTCATATTGATAGTAGTTTGTTTTTTCAGCAATCCAGTTTCTTATTTTTCGACACGTTCCATCCATTAAGAATGTTTTCGCATTCAAACATTGAATGTAGTTATTAATAATTTTAGAGGTATCTTCCTCGGCATAGATCGGTAATGCGAATGTGAGGATAGTAATGGCAAAAATTTTTCTTATGATTTGAGGGCACATAATTAGTATCTTTTTCAAAATCTATCCCATTCAATATTATTCAATCTAGTTACCAGCTTTATAGCCTTGTCGTTCCCCGTTTAAATTAAAATAATTTACACCACCATCACTCTTTTCAACTTCATAGCCAACAGCATTGCCTTGATTGTTACGAATAATGTTTTCATTACCATAACGATTTGGACTATTTTCAAAATTGAGCGGGCTGTTCTGAAAATTATTAGGTGAGTTTTCAAAATTGAGTGGGCTATTATTATAATTAAGGGGGTTATTGTTAAAATC